>JAFLSA010000029.1 GCA_022511185.1 Eubacterium sp. | reverse complement strand
AGCCTGAAAAATACAAAAAATCATTGAAATAATACATACACCTAAAAATAGATAAATAATAGGCTCAAAGATTAATGAGGATTTTAATAAATAATTAAATAGAGTTAATATATTTTTTATAAATTCCATATAATCACCAAATTAAAATAGGAGTGCAACGAATACACTCCTATTCTATTTATCTTCTGCGACGACCTGAGGACATACCACGGACACCGAATTTACGCATAACCTTAACACCAGCCATAATAAGACCACCACCGAAGCCTAAGAGAACCGGAACAAAAAAAAGCGGGTTACTTGTAATAGTAGAAACAGTAGTAGCAAACTGCTCCATAAGTAAATCAAATACTTCACCAAGAGAAGAAAAGACATCAGAAACTGTAATAGCTAAAGCTATAGGCAATTTTTACACCTCCTTATAATTTAATCAATATGTGTTCATAACCCATAGGCTGCAATGCAGCCCTTATGGGTTATGAACGTCTGGATTTAAGACCGAACTTGCGCAGAATTTTAATAACAAGAGTAACAACTGCAATAACCATTGCAAGCAATACAGGATAAAGCAAAAGATCATTACTTGCTACAGTATTAACAACAGTAGAAAATCTGCCAAAAATCCACGTCATAGCCTCTTTCATTCCTGAAATAAGAGTACCGAGCGGTGCAAGAGAAATTTCAGCAGCTAAAAGAGTAACTAAAAAATTAGGCATTCAACAAACTCCTTTCGTAATATTTTTATTTCAATCCTCAACTTCAATATCAAGATTAACTTTCTTTTTATCGTTATGTTTTGGAATTGAATTCCGATTTAAAAACATTTCATTTTCTTCGTGCTTATGTCCGTGCCGAATTTCTTCATTTTCACGAAAATATTTCATTTCTTGCATTCTTAAATTATGTTTATAATCTGTATTCTGTCGTGATCGTTGATAGATTTCTTCCATATCAAGTTGTTTTTTCTTTTTATGAGTTGAATAATAAAATTTATATTTGCTATATCTGAAATAATCTTTAAAGCTATTAAAATCAGAAAAGCTATCTCTAACGTCAAAGATAAAATCAATTACAACAAATAAAGTAGCAGCAACTATAGGAACGAGAAAAAAAGAAAATACAACTTTATGATCAAGAATAAAAACAATTATATACTCAGATACATAATAGAAAAAACTCAAAAAATCATCAAAGTAATCAAACATTATCTATACACCTGTTTTAAAATAATACGTAATATTTCATAAATAACAAAACAAGCTAAACCTATAATAAAAGGATAAATAAAATATATCAAAATATGGTAATCATCAGTTGCAATAAATAAAGAAATAAAATCAGAAGGTATTTGAAAAATATATCGTAATATATTTTGAACTTCAGTAAACATTAACGAGCACCCCTAATAAAGCCAAGTATAGTACTAATAATCAAACCTGCAATTGGTACAATAATTAATGCGCTAAAATACCAATTAGAAGTTAAAAATGTCCATACAGAAGAAAATATAGTAGTGAATTCTGAAATAGCATCACCAATTGAAGTAATAGCTAATAAATAAGGCATACTTAACCCCCCCTTAAAAGAATTTATGAAATATAATTGAAATAAGATGAAGAACCATATACAAGCTGAACAGAACAAGCAAAAAGCATAAAAAATATACTATAACACTAAGTGACTGAGGAACTTCACCTATTAAATTAACAATATATTCTAAAAGCATTTTAACTACCTTTCAAAAAAATAAGCTAAAGTAAACAAAAATAAAAACAAATTAATAAGTATAATTAAACAAACAACAACATATTTATAAGAATCATTATTAAAAATATCTATGTTATTGTCACGTTCAAGCTCAGTATTATCTATAAACTCAATATTTGTATTATATATTTGAGTTATAGTAACGGCTCGCCATTCGCGAGTTAAGCCGCTTTCATAATAATACTCGGGAGTATTAAAAGCACTAAATCTAAATTGATATACAGTACCATTTTGAAGAACAAAACGCCCAGTTATTGTAGTATTCGATAAATTACATAAGCTATAGCCAGTACCAACAAAACCAAAATAATCAGTTTTATAGGTATCCTGAACGACAAACGCCCCACGCCCAAGGGAAGACTGAACCTCACAATATGCACCTCCGGAATAGTTTAAATATTTAGGATATTCTGTACCATATTCGGCAGCAAAAACTGTTATCGGAATAGATAAGGCACAGATCAAAGATAAAATAAAAATTGAAATTCTTTTTTTCATTACTTTTTCCCCTTTATAAATCCACCGATTATGCCAAACAAAGCAATCATAATAAACCAAAAAAGTATCGGCATTCCTAAAAGCTGAGAACTCCAAAGAATTGAAAATATAGAGCTAAATGCCCCGGTTACATCACTTATACTACTCAAGAACCTTCACCGCCTTCACGACCTAATACTTTATACAAAATGCAACAAATTACAAGAGCAACAGCAGGAACAATAATAAGAGTAGGAAGAGAACTTATTACAGATATTAAAAATTTGCCTGCTTCAACTATAATAAGTAAAACATTCCAAATCAAAAGACCGACGGCTTTAAATAAATCAATTATCCAAGTGAAAAATACTACTATGTAATCAATAAGATATTTCATCTGCCGACCACCTTCCTAACAAGTACAAAGACGATACCGAAAACAATCAAGGCGGTAAAGCCTGCTCCGGCAACGTTTATAATACCGTTTACTAATTCTGTGCCGGTACTAATATATGAACTAACAGAATCTGCAGCTGAACCAATAGTATCTATAGTCCCTTTTAACTGAAACTGATAATCATCTAAAGTATCAAGAATATCATTTAACTTATTATCTATTACCGGGGGCTCATATTCGCTCTCGCCATTTTCATTTCCCCACCAAATACGATTCCATAATGTAGTAAAAAAACCACCTATTCGGTCACCTATATCAACGAACCATTGTTTTATATTATTTCCTAACTCAGCAAACCAATCGCCAATATTTGAAAACCATTCTTTCAAATTGTTACCTAATTCGCTAAAAAATGACTTGATTGAGTTAGTTAGGTCAGAAAAGAAAGACCTTATTTTATCACCTAACTGACTAAACCAATTGCCGATATTGTCAAAGCCAGAGGTCAGCTTTTCGAAGAGCTGTTGAAAGAAATTTTTGACTGAGTTAAAAAATCCTGTTTGCTCCGTTTGAATTTCAGCAGATAAAGAAGTAAATTTATAATATGTACCTTGAGCACTATTTTTGTTATTAAAACCTATAGTTAAATAAGAAACAACATAACCAGAATGCTCAAAAGTATATGAAGCATTAAAATTATTAGTTAAATCATATTGAACAACATTATCACCTAAATACTTCCAATCTTCATCTGGATTATTAAGAATATCTTTTACAGCTTTATCATACCAAGCAAAATGTAACTGTATAACAGAATTAGGAAATTTAGAATATAAATCACTACTAACAGAAACTATAAAAACATCATTTTTATCAACTTTTACAGAATCAACAGGAGAAGGAAAAATAGAAATAGAATGATATGTAGTACTATTTTGAATCTCATATGAATGATTTAAATAAATGGAACTTGCTATGGTTTTATTCTTTTCAATTAATTGAAAAGAAGAATAATTAACACCATCAGCATATGCAGTTATTGGTAAAAATGAAAAGCATATTATTATAGATATTAAAAAGGCTAAAATGCCTTTGATTTTCTTTTTCATGAGATTATCCTTTCAAGAAAAGGAAGAGCATAACGCCCTTCCCTTTCAAAAAAATGGAGAGAAAAACTAAACGAGCTATTCAGCTATTTCATAGTTGACAAAACGACCATTAAAGAGAACGTTAACAAGAACTTCATCACCGAAATTTTTGTCAAGTAAGTGAGAAGTTTTAACCTTAATAATAGATTTGCTATCTTCATCAAAACACTTGCAACTAATTCCTGTTACTCTCTTGCCGTCTTTATCAACAAAATCATATGACGTGCAATTAATAAATCTAACTACCTTTTGCATTTTGTGCTTCCTCCTTTCTTAAATCTTTAAAATATATTTATTCCATTCTTCAATAGTCTGTTCTTCTGTTGCATGGAAGAATGGTTTACAATAATGTTGAAGATGACAACTAAGAGTGTCTCAACAAATAAAATGTTCACCACAAGCATAACTAACACGTGCAGTACATTCATCAAAAGGTTTTAATAATTCCATTTAATCACCCAATTTATATAAAAGATAAGATACAATAAAGGCACCTATAAACCAAATGGGAATAACTAACAAAGAAAAACAAAAGTATTCACGATTCATTTTAAAACTTCTCCAAAAACATATAATCAATACCGTTGATATAATTATCAACAAGTATTTGTTGACGTTTATTGAGCTTAATATTACGCATAGAAAGTTCGTTAATGAATTCATCAACTGTATGTGTTTTCAAGTATGTAATAATCGTACTACCACAAGTATTAAATAAATATTCTTCAAACTTGCTATAGTCATACTCAACACCGACAGAATCAAAAACTTTTATCTTTTCAGTATGTAAAAGGATTTTTTGCCAATATGGAGCAGTTTTTAACCTTGATTTATTAGTATCACTGCTGTTAACAACAAAACGGAGATAATTATTAATAACACCACAGTACAACCTACCGACATCATAACCTGAAACCAACCTTTCACAAAATCCTACTGCATCTTCGTGACGTAATCGAACTTCTATACGTGTCCAATTTGGCATCTCTTCCGGTTTAAATCCTCTCTCGGCTCTCTTGTCATAAATATTTATAAAGCAATTTGAATTTTGCTTACCGAAATATAACGAAGTGCCTTGTATGCCGTCATCGGAAGACTCCATAATGTTATAGAATTTACTGCGACAAGTAAAATTGCCTTTTCGAGTAGCACTCACTAATGAAGAGATAGAAAATGAATTATCCATAATATCCATAGCTATATCAATTCTTGATACTTTGAAATTATCAAGAGAAACAATCTTACATATCAAATCAAAAAGAGAAAAATCAGAAAAACTTTCTATTGTTCGACAGCCTCGACCTGATATGTTTACCGCAGCCATTGTATAATCATCTTTCTGACATAACATCAAAATAATTTCATTGTTATACGTCATAGCGTATTTATAAAACCACTTTGGCGAGGTTTCCTCAAAGGTAAGACCGCTATTTTCAAGACCTAAAAACCTTATCATTTCTTGAAAAGTAGTAAAATGCCCTGAAAGCGTTAGCCAGTCAATGATTACAGGATATTTAGATGTATTTTCTACCCCCCTATTAGTGGTGGGGGTTTCAATGAAATTTTTCATTATTTTTTTACCTCGCCCCCAAAAACAAAAAGGTAATTGTTTACCTTTTATTTACATTATAGGTAATCAATTACCTATTGTCAAGTAAAAAAATTATTATATTAAAAAAGAGGTGAAAAAATGAACAATAAAATAATAGGTGAAAGAATTAGAGAAGCAAGAATTGAAAACGAAAAAACAGGAATATACATATCAACAATATTAGGAATTGACCAGTCATACTACTCAAAAATGGAAAAAGGAAAACACGAAATTAAATTAGAAACATTATACAGAATAGCAGAACTATTTAACATATCATTAGATTACCTAACCGGAAGAACAAATATTAAGGAGGTGAACAGATGACTTTTAATGATATATGGGAAACATTAAAATTTTATTTTAATACAATAAAAGGTTTATTTATAACAATATGGAATATGCCATATATGAAACAAATAATAATTATTGCATTAATAGGAGCAACAATTTTTATTATAGGATATTTAATACATAAGAATATAAAAAGAAAAAAAATATATAGAAGATAAGCGCTCTGTTTGCCCTCAAGGGTTGACACATTAGACCCAACAGAGCACAGCTGGATAAGAAAAAAGCACCTACTGAAAAACAGTAAGTGCTTTATTTCTTAAGGTATTTTTTAGACAACAGTATATTAATTTTGTATAATTGTAAATTGAAATTTCCCTGTTGTCAATAGTTTTTGGTTATTTTTTAATTAGCAAATAATTTTCTAATATTTAATGTTAATACTTTTAAAATTAGCAAAACCGCAGGTTTGAGCCTGCGGTTTTTTATATTATTCCTCAACTAAAGCTGAGAATGCGTCACGGATATTTCGTACCGGGACGATATCCATATTTACCTTTACTTCCTTTGGAAGTGATTTGTAGTTATGAAACGGTATTATACATTTTTCAAAACCAAGTCTATATGCTTCTGAAACTCTTTGTTCACAGTTGCTGACTGCTCTGATTTCACCGGCAAGACCTACTTCACCGAATGCAAGAATCTTATCCCCTACTGCTTTATCCTTTAGTGAAGAAACAAGAGCGAGCGCTACTGTCAAATCTGCTGCAGGTTCATCAAGTCTGAGTCCGCCGACAACATTTATGTAAGCATCCATATTATTAAAGAAATAACCTGCCCTTTTTTCAAGAACTGCAAGGAGCATACTCATTCTATTATAATCAAAGCCTGTGCTCATTCTTCTTGGCGTTCCGAAGCCTGTTGCGCATACAAGTCCCTGAACCTCTGCGAGTATCGGTCTTGACCCCTCCATAACGCAGGCTACGCACGTGCCTGACGTGTTTTTCGGTCTGCCTGAAATCATCATAAGTGAAGGGTTTAAAACCTCTTTTAAGCCCTGCCCTGTCATTTCAAAAACGCCGATTTCATTCGTAGATCCAAATCTGTTTTTGACACCTCTGAGTATTCTATATGAATAATTTTTTTCGCCCTCAAAATAAAGAACTGTATCAACGATATGCTCTAAAACTTTGGGGCCTGCTATAGCGCCATCCTTGTTAACATGGCCGACAACTATAATCGGAATACCGAGGCCCTTAGCCGTGTGCATAAATATATTTGTACATTCCCTGACTTGTGTAACGGAACCTGCCGATGATCCAACTTCTTCAAATACCATAGTCTGAATTGAGTCAACAATAACTAAATCAGGTTTTTCATTTTTAATTGCTTCTACGATAATAGATACATCCGTCTGGGTAAGTATAAATAAGTTATCAGTTGTCACGCCAAGACGGTTAGCACGCATTTTTATCTGGTTTGCTGATTCCTCACCGCTTACGTAAAGCACCTTGAGGTTTTTCCCGAGATGTTCGCAAATTTGCAGAAGAATTGTTGATTTACCTATACCCGGGTCACCGCTGATTAGAACAAGACTTCCTAAAACAATTCCGCCACCGAGTACCCGGTCAAATTCATTATTGCCTGTTGAGATACGCTTTTCTACATCTTCTGTTATATCGCCAAGTGCCAAAACCTGACTAACGGCTGAGCCTACAGCACCGCTTTTTCTAAGTGATGTTGAAGCAGGCAACTCTTCATTCATAGTATTCCACTCATTGCATCCAGGGCATTTTCCAAACCACTTTGGTGACTCATATCCGCACTCACTGCATACATAAATAGATTTTGCTTTTGCCATTTATAACTCCTCAACGATATACTCCGAAAAGCCAAGCATAATTGAATATGCAAGCTGTTTTTGGTAGTTTTCGTCCTGTAATTTTTTATTTTCATCACTATTGCTCATAAAGCCACACTCCACCATAACAGACGGAACCTTTGCTTTATATAGTAAATAATAGCTGTCATCTGACCTTTTATTTAATCTTGTATTATCCTTTTGCAAATTTGATTTTGCTATCTCAAGAATATTATCAGCGATAATTTTACTGCTGTCATCATTTGGAGAATACCAGATCTGCATCCCCCATTCCCTTGAATCTTCAAAATGATTCTGATGGATTGAAATAAGTGAGGCATTATCTATGCTGTTTATATAATCCATTCTATTATAGAGGTCTGAATGTTTTTTTTCTTCTTCGTTATTATAAACAAGATAATCACCGTCACGGACTAAAAAGCTCGATATTCCGCTTACCATAGCAAAATCATAAAGAGCAAGAGCAATATTTAAATTTATATCCTTTTCATATGAATTATCAACGCCTACTGTTCCGACGTCTATACCGCCGTGACCGGCATCAATTACAAGATTAACTCTGTCACTGTTGATGCTGCTGTTAATCTGAGCAACATCTCTCATAATGTAGTTAATGCCGACACCGCTGACAAATGTAAAGATAAAAGTAAAGATAGTAACAAGTATTCTTTTCATAGCATCACCGTTAATATCTATGATGTAATTATAACTTATTATACTAAAACTATCAAGGTTATATTGCTTTTTTGTGTTATAAGGAATATAATAAAATGGAAAAATTATGGAAGTGATTTTATGAAAATTGTTAATATTGATGCTGTTACAACAAATCCCGGTGACTTAAGCTGGGATGGTATAAAAAGGCTCGGAGACTATACTTATTATGACAGGACTAATCCTGATCAGATTATCGAAAGAGCAAAGGGTGCTAATGCACTTATCGTAAATAAATCAATAATTACTAAAGAAATACTTGACACTCTTTCACCGGAGCTTGAGTATATTGGTTTGCAGTCAACAGGATATAATGTAGTTGACTGTGATTACGCAAGGGAACTTGGAATAACTGTTACAAACATTCCGTCTTACTCAACAAATGCTGTTGCACAGCTTGTTTTTGCATTTATACTGCAGGTTACAAATGAGGTAACACTGCATTCTGATGCAGTAAAAAATGGCGAATGGTGTACTTGTCCTGATTTTTGCTTCTGGAAGAAACCTCTTACAGAGCTTGCAGGAAAGACAATAGGTATTATCGGCTTTGGCTCGATAGGTCAGAGAGTTGCAAAGCTTGCAGAAGCATTCGATATGAAGGTTCTTGTGCACACTCCACGACTTAAGGATACAGGTGAGCTAAAATCAGTTGAATTTGTTGATATTAACACACTTCTCTCTGAAAGTGACATTGTCACCTGCCATTGTCCGCTGACAAATGAAACTAAAGGACTTATCAACAAAGAAACGATTTCAAAAATGAAAAAGTCTGCAATTTTCATTAACACATCACGTGGTCCTGTAGTTGACGAAAAGGCACTTGCAGATGCTCTGAATAATGGAGATATACTCGCAGCAGGACTTGATGTTCTCGAAACAGAACCGGCAAGGAAAGATAATCCCCTCCTTACTGCAAAAAATTGTTACATAACTCCGCATATTGCATGGGCGGCAAAAGAAACGAGAGCAAGACTCCTTAAAATTCTTGAAGAAAACCTGGAGGCTTACATTAACGGCGCACCGCAGAATGTTGTAAATAAGTGATATTTGGGTAGTAGTTTTTAAGGGTAATTTTCAAATAACTATTGACTTTATCGTAAAAATCTATTATCATATCTGTTGCACGCTGGTGTGGCGGAATAGGCAGACGCAAGGGACTTAAAATCCCTCGATAGCAATATCGTACCGGTTCAAGTCCGGTCACCAGCACCATTTAAGGCATAGTAGCCAAAGTTACTATGCCTTAAATATTAAAGGAATATTTGCCGGCGTGATGGAATTGGCAGACGTGCTGGACTCAAAATCCAGTCCTGGCAACAGGGTGCGGGTTCGACCCCCGCCGCCGGCACCATGAAAAGAGCACTTGCTGTGGCAAGTGCTTTTCTGATATAATTATAAAAAAATGAAAGTGATATATAACAATGGACGGAAAAACTACAGTAAAATATTTGCAAAGCTATATTAAAGAAAAGGATTATCACCCTGAACTAAAAAAAGAATACTTTTTAAAGCTTACAGAAGAAGTCGGAGAATTGTCAAGAGCAATGAGAAAAGATCTTAAAAAAGGGCCGAACGATAATATTAAAGGCACTATAGATGAGGAAATATGGGATGTAATTTATTATGCGCTTGCCATTGCTAATTGTTATGAAATTGACTTAGAGAAAGTAATAAAGGAAAAAGAGGAGCTTAACCGAATAAAATATAATTCGGATATTGTGTTTGAAGAAAACAGATAAGAATGTTGTTCTATTGATTTAATCTGCTTTTGATTTTTTCATAGATTTCTACAACTTTGAATTTTGGTGTATATCCGTCAGTGATCAGGTTCATTTCTTCGTCGGTGAGATATTCGCTCATTGATTTAGAGCACGCTGAGAGGCAGACTGACGGGAAAACAATGCACCACCAGTTGTGACCGCTTCCCTGCCCTATTTCAATTTTAATTGAGTTGTATGTTCCTGCCGGCAGAGTAAAATCGTCATAAACTCTTGTATCAAAATATTCTTCATCTACAGTAACCTTTGCAGTATAATCATAGCCATTTTGAGCAATACATTCATTGCAAAGTTCTTCAATATACGGAATATTATTTTCAGCTATCTCAATATTTTCTTCAAGTGTTTTACCGACAAATAAATCTGCCGTATTTTCTAAAAAATAATTTTTTACCTTGAGCTTTAAATCCTGATCATCAGTTGAATCAGAATTTGCTAAAATATGAAGTCTTAGTACCTTATCACTTATATTTTCAGACGTTGCAATTATCGGCTGAATGATGCTTATTGTGAGCGTTAAAATCATAAATACGGGTATAAAAACCTTTGATATTTTCATAAAAATAACCTGCCTTTCAAGATAATGATTGGCAGGTTTTTCCATTTTTATACAATTTTATACCTTAGCAAATTTTTCGCCAAGCTCTTTGAGTACATATTTTCCGTTGCTTTGCTCGGTTAGTTTTTGTGAAATCGTATCGACAAGCTCTGCTTTTAGACTGAATTTAACGTTAACATTATCCGTAAATTCACTGTCCTCTATGTTAGCACCTATATCATTTAAAAGAATATTAAGCCTGTCATAAAAGCTGTAGTCAACTGAAACGGACAATATTTTACATGGTGCCATTGTGATTATATGCCCTGATTCGACTGCTATTTTTGAGCCGTGTGAATATGCTCTTATAAGTCCGCCTGCACCGAGTAATGTTCCGCCGAAATATCTTGTAACAACAACGCAGACATCAACAAGATTTTCTTTAAGCAGTACGTCAAGAACAGGCACTCCTGCGGTACCGCTCGGCTCACCGTCATCTGATGAACGCTGAATATTATTTTCCCGCAAAACATATGCTGACACATTATGTGTGGCATCCCAGTGCTTTGATTTAACCCGGCTTATAAAATCGGCAGCCTCCTGCTGAGTTTTAACAGGCTTCACATAACCGATAAAGCGTGACTTCTTTTCAATAAATTCATCACACGCCTCAAGCTCAACTGTCCTGTACTCTTTCATAAAATCACCGTAAAAAAGGGCAACGATAAATACCGTTGCCCTGATTAAACAGATTAGCCCTTTCTGGCATATCTCTTATTGAATCTGTCAACACGTCCGCCTGTATCAACAAGCTTCTGCTTACCGGTAAAGAATGGATGGCATTTTGAGCAGATATCAACCTTTAATTCACTCTTAGTGCTCTTTGTTTCATATGTTGCACCACAAGCGCACTTAACAGTGCATGGTACATAGTTTGGATGAATACCGTCTTTCATTTACTTTCACCTCTTTGCAAGTAATGTAATTATGCTTTGATATATTAACACAAGATACTTTAAAATGCAAGCATTTTTTTAAATTATTTATAATAACAAGGCTTACCTAAATAAAATGAATATAAAATTGACTCTTTGACAGGCTTTTTAAGTGTGAGTGAAACCGCTTTTTTGTAAAACATTATCTGCTTTTTGTACCTTTCAAGAAGCTCTTCATCGTCTCTTACTCTGTCAGTTTTATAGTCAAGGAGCACGAGCTCGCCGTTTTCCTCAAACACACAGTCAGCTATACCCTGAACGAGAATATCGTCATCATAATCAGTATTGTAAATTTCATTCGCTTTAATGAACGACGATACCTTAAGCTCTCTGTATATCCTATCTGATAAGAAAAGTCTGTCAGCAAAAGTACTGTTAAAGAACGAATTAAGCTTGTTTCTGTCAAGGCTGTGTGCCTGCTCTGATGTTAAAAAGCCTTTATCAACAAGCCTTGAGATTTCTTTTTCTAAATCGTTCTTAGCGTTCTCGTACTCGCAGTACTGCATAAACGTATGCATTGCCGTGCCTCGCTGTGAAGCCGTTAGGCCTGTTTTATTCATAAAGGCAGGCTTGGATGAGGTAATAAATTCAAAGCCCGTTTCGACGCTGTCAAGAGCTGATGCAGTAAGTTTTGCTGACAAATTTTCAAGCTCTTTTCGCTCGTATGAAAATTGGAGCTTTTTCTCGATCTCAGTAACGATACTGTCTTTTGCACTGACATATTCGATATCAATTTGATTTTCGGAAAGGTCAATTTCATCAGTAATTTCTATTGAAATCGGAAAATCAGAAAGTTTAATTTTAATATCTCTTTCAAGATATTCTCTAAGAATATCAGAGTCCTTATGAAGAAGTGAGCACATCAGGAAAAAGTCTGCATCACAGTTTATTTTCCTTAAAGTGTATGGATTTATTTCATCACCGATAATATTTGATGAAAGTTTATTTAGTTTTTTCTCTAAATTACTACAGGTAATAAAGGTGATGAATTGCTCTTTAGCCCTTGTCAGCGCAACATATAAAACTCTGAGGTTTTCGCTCATAAGCTCAACCGTGTTTTTATCCTTAATAACTGAATAAGGGATTGACTTATACTGATACATAAGCTCTTCATTATGGCACTTAATGCCTAAGCCATAGCAGGTATTAAGCAGGAGCTTATCGCTTAAATCTTTTTTATTATATTGTCTGTTAGCCCCGGCCAAAATACATACAGGAAACTCAAGTCCTTTTGAATGATGAACAGACATAATCGTCACAGCGTTCTGACTGCCTGTGTTTAATGACGCCGAATCAATACTTTTATCAGAAGAAATTATTTTATCAATATATCTGATAAATGCAGTAAGACCGACGTTTACACCATTATCAAAGCTCTGCGCAAAGCTTATCAGCTTCAAAATATTCTGATATCTCTGCTCAGCATTGCCCATTGCGTTTATATAGGCTATCATTCCTTTTTCTTCAACGATATACCTGATAAAGCCTGCAACAGACATAGTAACGCTGATTTTTCTTAGATTTCCTAAATCATCAATAAATGCCTTGACTTTATTATTCGTAGAGTTAAATACGCTTGAATATAGGCGTTTGCCTTTTGTGTCAACTCTGATTTGTGCCATTTCATCGGCTGAAAATGCATAAAACGGCGACATCATTGTTGCGAGAAGCGGTATATCCTGCATTGGATTATCAATTGCTCTGAGCAGTGACATAATCATTTTAATCTCATTGTTGTCAAAAAGATTTGTTGAATTGTCACATATTACAGGGATGCCATATTCAGACAAAACTTCAGAATAATCATTAATGTGACTTTTTAAACTTCGTAAAAGAATAACAAAGTCGCCATACTGAATAGGCCGGTATGTATCGCCGTCTTTAATAAGTTCACCTGAATTCACCTTATTAATAATCGTCTGTGCAATATATGTGGCTTCTATTTTGTCAGTGTCTTCCCCTTTTACACCGTCAAGTATCTTAATCTGTGCACTTGGGATATTGCTGTCATCATACTCTGCACCGCAGTTTAAATACTCTTCCTCGTTATAGTCAAGCTCGCCAAGCTCTTCACTCATAAGATTTGAGAAAATGAAGTTTACATATGAGCAAATATCTTTTCTGCTTCTGAAATTTTTATCAAGAATAATCTTTGAGTTTGCTTCATTGTCAGTAGAATCATAGTTTGCATAACGCTTTTTTCTATCATTAAAGATATGAGGCATAGCAAGCCTGAAGCGGTAAATACTCTGCTTTATGTCACCGACAGTAAAAAGATTTCTGCCGTTTGAAAGGTATGTAAACAATAAATCTTGGGCTTCATTCGTGTCCTGATACTCATCAACAAGAATTTCATAAAAGTTTGATGATAAATCATCAGCAAGTTTTGTTTTTATGATTTTTCCGTTTTCATCTATATCAAATAAAAGCTTGATTGCAAAATGCTCAATGTCTGAAAAAGAGTATGTATTTCTCTCTCTTTTTTCAAGCATTAATCAGCTGTCAACCTCTTTTAAAAGCTCTGTCAGAGCACTAAGCTGAACTGTGAGCAATTTCATATCCTCAGTATAACTTTTACTATCAGATATAAGAAACTGCGCAATGTCATCCAAAAGAAGACTCTTATAAATTTCTCTGTTCGTTTTAATAGTTGAAGCAACTTTTGGATTTATTTTAGTTAGCGGAATCATTCGTTTAAATTCCGGTGCACGCTCATTTACAAAAACATCCCAGGAAGATTCAAAAGCATTTCTAAATCTTGTAAACTCAGTTAAATCATCTTCGAGGATCACCGGCAATTTATCTCTTGTTTTATCATCATCAACTAAATCAATGAGTGATATATTTTCATTAACAAGACTGATACCTAAATCAAATAGATAATTGATCTGTGATTTTATATATTTATACCATTCAGATTTTTCTAATGGGATATCAGGGTCATAATATTTAACTGCATTCTCAAGCCATAGATATGGAAACGGCTGAGCATAGATGAATTTCAAAAGCCTTTTTACAGCATCAATTATCGGCTTATCATCATTAGGTTTTGTAAATGATTCAACAAGGGAAATAAATGCCTTATCCCCTCTGTCAAAGAATTCGTCAAGCACCTCATTGATAACAGTGTCCTCCAAAAGCTGAAGCTCGCTGTCATCAAAAATAGTAAAGTCCTGCCCTATTGATAAATCGTAAAAATGTTCTTTTACAAGATTAGTACAAAATGAGTCAATAGTACATATTTTAGCATTAGGTAAAAGTGACAGCTGCTTTTTGTAAAACTCTTCTGTTGGGTTTTCCTTAATGCAGGCGTTAAGAGATTTTGATATTCTGTACTTCATTTCAGCTGCAGCCGCATTGGTAAAGGTAACAATCAGCAGCTCGTCGATATTAACTTGATTATTTATATCGGTAATAAGCTGTTTTACTCTTTCAACAAGGACTGCAGTTTTGCCTGAGCCTGCAGCGGCACTTACGAGAATATTTCTGTTTTTAGCAGTTATAGCATCATTCTGCGCTTTGGTCCACTGCGGCATTATCACCATACTCCTTATCTAAAATTTCTTTAACTTCACTGTCTGATAAATCATCAATAATACGGTTATCAATACTCTTTACATTTGCGCATACGTCAGCATAATCACAGTAATCGCAAGTTGCATCATGATTTTTACCCTTTACAGGATTTCTGCCGATGCTTCCCATATGGAGATCCATACCCATTTGAGCAATAAGAGAATTTATTTTTTTATGAATTTTTCCAAGTTCCTCTAAGCTTGTAAGATTACCCGAAAGATCTCCATTCTTTTTAACCTTAACAGGGATATATTTTCCCTTTAAGTCGTGCTCCATAGCCATAGCTATTTCACCGTCAAAATCAGAAATAACTATTCCTTTCATCTTGAATGAACCGTTTTCCTCTTTAACATATGATGTCTCAGCCTGAGTTCTTGAATCAAAGGATAATACGTTTCTTGCGGCGTGCATATAAAGCACACCTGACGGTATACCGCAAAATTCAGAGGATTTATCCTCACTTAATGAGAACAGATACACAAACATCTGAAGATTAAGTCCGTACATTATATCCGATAAATTAAATGCTTTATTACCTGATTTATAATCAACAACACGTACATACTTTTGATTATTCTTTGTAAAGGTGTCAACTCTGTCAATTGAACCTCTTATCTGAATCGTGCCACCGTCATCAAGCGTTAAAACCTCAGGCTTTACAAGCCCGTCTTTATCAATATCAAGCTCAAAGGCTTTAGCCTCGAAATCAGATTCCGCAAATTCATGTGCAAGGTGAATTACAACGCTGTATATCAGCTTTGAAAGCCTGATATAATTGTACCTGAATCTGATAGTAACGTCGGAAACATTACCCATTTCGTTTTCAAAGTATTCTGACACATATTTATCAACCATTGCTTTGATTTCACTGTCAGTCATTGATGAAAGCGCCTTACTGCCGTGACTTGCCAAAATCATTTCAAGGACATAATGAATGAGTGTTCCCCTTTGCATCGGGTCCATTTCAGCTTTAGATCTTGGGCGGGCATTCAAACCAAACTTACAAAAATACCTGAATGGGCAGTTATAGAAGTCCTCAAGCCTTGAAGCAGAAATATACATATTGTAATTATACAAGGATGTCGCAAGGTCAGTATTTTTTATTTGCACCTTATCATTTTCTGCAAGTGCTCTTATTGAATCAAATCTCTTATCCTTTTCAAAATATTTTTTAAGCGATGAAGAAAATTCGTTATTAACAAGATACATTTCACTCATCAGATCAAAGGCATTTTTCTTGGTTTCAATTAAATCAATGTCGCTGATATCTGAAAAAGAATATTCCCTTACTTCTGGAAAGATATTTTTTATTGAAACAATAATTTCTGACGGTGATGAATCTTTACCCGTATTCCCAAGATAGGAAATAAAAATCTTTTCACTCGGCGCAGTACAAGCCATATACGCAAAATAACGCTCCTGTAGATTAAGTATCTCACCGTATGAATAAAGCTTGAAATCATTTTCAAGAAGTATTCTCCTGTCATTTTCTGAAAGAAGTCCTCCGCTCGTTACTACCTGAGGAAATTCACCTTCATTTGCACCGAGAACAAAAACAGCCTTTGGATTATCTGTTCTGATTCTGTCAGCCTGTCCTATCTGAACGTTATCAATTCCGCCGGGTAGAGTGCCTAAATCCTCAGTGGAAATAACTATGGAAAAGAGCTTTGCAAAGTCTTTAAGCGCTATATTTTCGTCGCCAAGTGTTATTGGAAGCTGTGACAGAATTTCCATAACCATATCCCAGATTGCACCCTGCTGGAGAGCAAGAGCATGGCAGTTTGATGAAGAAAGCGATACAGCATATTCCTTGATTTTTTCGTCAGCGTTAAAGCTGATTAATGTGTAATAAATCTGCTCGCATATCTTTTGAGCATTTGCATTTTTAACTGCTTTTTTGAATTTAACAAGAGGCGCAATAAGCCTTTCCCTTGTTGCATTAATTTCGTCAAGGCGCTTTCTGTCACTTTCGCTTATTTCACTCACAAAACCTTTTGTGGAATTTTCAAAAGGCTTTGTCCATTTCATACCGTTTATATTCCAAAGGTAGACATAGTTTTCTAATTTATTGATATCCTCGTCCGGAATATCTGTCAAGCCCGTCTTTGCAAGACTTAAAATATCGTCACTTCTGAAAGAAAAGTTCACGCATCTTAAAAGATATTCAATGAAAACTACAAGTGGCTGGCATTTTATCGGCTGGCGTTCATCATTAAAAAACGGTATCTCATACTTCTTAAATGCTGAAGAAAGCTC
The DNA here is from genome assembly GCA_022511185.1 of Eubacterium sp. Classification (GTDB taxonomy): domain Bacteria; phylum Bacillota; class Clostridia; order Oscillospirales; family Acutalibacteraceae; genus Eubacterium_R. Next base: position 900 of record JAFLSA010000029.1, on the reverse strand, counting down.
TGCTCTATACTTTTCTAAATCTCTTGTAATAACAGTTATGTCGCTTGCTTTGTAACCGCTTCTGAGAAGCTTCCTGATTTGCCTTGAAACCTCACAACATTCATCAGTTATATTTTTAGAAGAATATATTGTAACGTCGCCGTTATATGAATCGGCTGTAAAATCATTTTCAGCAAACAAGCCTTTTTCAAGTGACAAAATATCACTTTTTTTTGAACGATAATTTTTATCGAATACAACTGTGGTGTACGGTACATCTGCCTTAAAAGCAATTTTTTTAAGTATCCTTGCAGAATCGTTAACGTATGTAAAAAGATTAAATCTGTCGTCACTGTCAAAGGAGTCGGTGCAAAGTGTTATAGTAACACATTCAGACTCCTTAATGACTAATTCAAGGAGCTTATATTCCTGAGCAACAAAGCCGTTAAAGCCATCAATAAAAACAATTTTGCCCTTAAAATAATTCTTGTCCTTTATCTTCTCATAAAGCCTTGTCAGCTCGTCAGCAGGATCAAGAAACCTTTTTGCAATTATTGATTCATACGAGCTCATTATAAGGGAAATGTCAGTCAGCTTATTAAGTAAGGTTTCATTTTCAATACCCTTTGAAAGCTCAGTGATTTCAGTAGAGCTGAGATTACAGGACTTCATCTCGTCATAAATTTTAACCATTGAATTTACAAAGGCTGAAGAGTCAAGCTTTTTGTTGAAAAGACAAAGATTTTCCTTTGATTTCTCAATCGCCTGCATCATCAAAACTGCTTTGCTGCCTTTTGAAAGAACGGGTATCGTATCTGATCCGTATTCTCTCTTGACCTCATTTGATATGCGTGAAAAGGAGGAATTATCAACAGCGGATATCCCCTCCTCTCCCAGATCGTTCAAAAGGCGCCTTTCAGC
>JAFLSA010000028.1 GCA_022511185.1 Eubacterium sp. | reverse complement strand
GAATGAATTTAACAGTAAGGAATCTGCAAAGAAATTCCACAAGGCTGAGGAAATCAAGGCTGCACAGGCTCTTGCAGATAAATTAGAGGGCAAGACCTTTTCTTTGAAGGCTAAGGCCGGCGCAAACGGAAAGCTCTTTGGCTCTGTTACCTCAAAAGACGTTGCTAAAAAGATTAAAGAAGATTTATCAGTCGATATTGATAAAAGAAAGATTGTTATGGAGGATATGAAGTCCTTTGGAACAGTTCAGGCTGAAATAAAAGTATATCAGGGCATATCTGCAAAAATATTTGTGCAGGTGTCGGAGGCATAATTTACTTGTGCTGTTTATTTTAATGAAAGGAATAGGCGGATAACCTGAACAAAGATTATTTGCCTCACCCTAAACTATGGCTGAAATTAATTTAGCATCAGGAACAATGCCATTTAATCTTGAGGCAGAGCAGTCTGTTTTAGGCTGTGTGTTGATAGATCCTGCGTGTATGGAGGAGGCAGTTGCGCAGATTAATGCCGAATGCTTCTATCTTCCCCAGCACCGTGCAATATTCGGTGCAATGATGCTTATGTATACAAAATCAAAGGCGATTGATCCCGTTGTGCTTGTTGACACGCTCACAAAGACGGGTCAGTATGATACGGCAGGCGGACGAGAATATCTCTTACAGCTCAGGCAGTCAGTACCTTCTACTGTAAATATCGGAGAATATATCAAAATCGTTAAGGAGCAGTATTATCTTCGTTCTTTAATTGATATATCAAACGAAATTATCGCGATGTCTGCCGCCGGTGAGGCAGACGCATCAGTTATTCTTGATAGTGCTGAGCAGAAAATTTATAATCTTCGACAAGGCAAAGATAAAAACGGACCAACAAAAATCAGTGAGGTTATTGTAAACGACGTTTATAACAAGCTTGCACAGATAACAGGCGAGGATAAGGAAAAGCACAAGGGTATTCCCACAGGCTTCGGTATGCTTGATAAATACCTTGCAGGTCTTAATAAGGCGAATCTTATTATTATCGGTGCACGTCCTGCTATGGGTAAGACAAGCTTTGCTTTAAATCTTGCTCAGAATATTTCAATGAACGCAAAGAAAAAGTGCGTCTTTTTCTGCCTTGAGATGAGTAAAGAAGAACTTGCGGAAAGGCTTCTTTCCTCTCAAGCAGGTGTTGAGTCAGATAAGCTGAGAAAAGGTGAACTCACGAATGATGAGTGGGTAAGGCTTGGCAATGCTGCCGGACAGTTTAATGATGTTGAACTTTATCTTGATGATACTTCAGCAATTACTGTTCCTGAAATAAAGTCAAGACTGAGAAGAATGAAAGACGTTGATGCGGTTATAATTGACTATTTGGGTCTTATTGCTTCTGCGGTGAAAAAAGAGAATCGTGTTCAGGAGGTTTCTGAAATCACACGAAATCTTAAGATGATGGCAAAGGATTTACAAATTCCTGTCATCTGCTGTGCACAGCTTTCACGTGGTACTGAAGGGCACGGAAAAAATCATAAACCTCAGCTTGCGGATCTTCGTGAATCAGGCTCAATTGAGCAGGATGCAGACGTCGTTCTTTTCCTCTACCGTGAAGATTATTATAAAAACGATGTCGCTCCTGACAAGCAGGACGATATCGACGCTAACAAAACTGAGCTTATAGTTGCTAAGAATCGTCACGGTGCAACAGGCTCGATTGAAATGACCTTTGACAAGGAATTTACTCGTTTCAGGGCTATTGATAAATCACATTATGAATAACAAAATTAACGAAACTATTGATAAATACAATATGCTCTCAAGAGGTGACAGGGTGCTTGTCGCCGTATCAGGCGGAGCAGATTCAATGCTTTTACTTAACCATATGCTTTCTGTCAGGGAAAAATATGGTGTTACAGTTTCAGCGGCTCACGTTGACCATGGTATAAGGGGAGAGGAGTCTGCTGATGACGCAAGGTTTGTTAAGGATTTTTGTGAGAAAAATAAAATTGAATATCATCAGCTTTCTATTGATGCGGTTAATGAATCCAAGTCATTTAAAATGGGGGTTGAGGAATATTCAAGAAAAAGGCGTTATGAGTTTTTTGACTCAATTCCTTGCGACAAAATTGCAACGGCACATAACCTTTCTGATAATGTTGAAACAGTTCTTTTCAGGCTTTCTCGTGGTACAGGCTTAAAGGGTGCGTGCGGGATACCGGCCGTGCGAGGTAAAATAATTAGACCTCTTATTGAAATTAAGTCTGAGGAAATCAGAGTATATTGTGAGAGTAATGGTATTGCGTACAGAATCGACAGCACAAATGCGGATAATGACTATACTCGCAACTATATAAGAAATGAAATTATCCCGAGCTTAAAAAAAATCAACCCTGATTTTGAGAACACTGTATCTTGCTTTATCAATGATGCAAATGAAGATATGAAGTTTATCGATAGCGTTGTTGATTTGGCTTTAAAAAAAGCATTTTTTGATAATTGTCTCAAAATTGACGTTCTAACAAAATATGACACGGCAATTGCCAAAAGGATTATTTTAAGATATTTTTCAAGCCTTGATATTTCACTCGACAGGCTTCATCTTGATGAAATCACGCAGCTTATTCACAAAAGGGGAAAAATTCAAATTTCCGGCAATCTATTTGCCGTATCTAATAATGAATTTCTTCGCCTTGCCGATTTCAGCGAAAGAGAAAATGATTTATCTTTTAAATCAAAAGTTTTAAAAATTTCTGAATTTAACCCAAAAGGTATTGATTTTTACTGTGACTGTGATAAAATTATCGGAACGGTGAAAATTCGCAGTCGTATTGCCGGCGATGAAATTATGCCTGCAGGTCGGGGCTGTACAAAATCACTGAAAAAACTTTTTAATGAACTGAAAATACCGCAGGAAATGCGTTCATCAGTAGGTGTTGCTGTTGATGATCTTGGTGTTATCGGTGTTATCGGTTACTGTGCCAGCGAGAGAGTTAAAATTGACTCAAAAACACAAAATATTTATTGTCTGTTAAGACTTCCTTCGGAGGATTAGTTAATGAATAATATGGCAAAAAACTGGAAATCAATTTTTATCTATTTATTGATTCCGGTGTTACTTATCGGATCTATCATATTTTTTGCAAACCAGCAAACAAAGGTTGATGTTAAGTATTCACAGATTGTAGAAATGTTTGAAAACGGTGAAATTGCGGACTTCACACTTGACCTTTCAAACGGTAATCTTACTTATAAAACCTTTAAAGACCCGAAAGAGGAGCAGAAGTATTCTGTCCCAAACGTTACAATTTTCCTTGATGATATAAGAGACGAAGTAGAAAGCTTCAATGCAGATGTAAAAAACAAGGATAATAAAATTGTATTTGATTATAAAAAGGGAGCATCAAATAACTGGCTTTTGAGTATGCTTCCCACTATCCTTATGCTTGTTCTTTTGTCTGCTCTGCTGTTCTTTGGCTTCAGAAAAATGAGCACGGCTATGAACAATGAGACAAACCGTACTCTCGGCTTTGGAAGAATCAGAGCTAAAAACTTAGAGGAAGACGAAAAGAGAAAAACAACCTTTAAAGACGTAGCGGGCTGTGACGAGGAAAAGGAAGAGCTTGCAGAGCTTGTTGAATTTCTCAGAGATCCTGACAGATTTACACAGCTTGGTGCAAGGATACCAAAGGGTGTTCTTTTGGTAGGCCCTCCTGGTACGGGTAAGACGTTGCTCGCACGTGCAGTTGCAGGTGAAGCAGGCGCGCCGTTCCTCTCTATTTCAGGTTCAGACTTTGTTGAAATGTATGTCGGCGTAGGTGCTTCACGTGTACGTGACCTTTTTGACCAGGCAAAGAAAAAGTCGCCTGCTATCGTATTTATTGATGAGATAGATGCCGTAGGCCGTCAAAGAGGTACCGGTTGGGGCGGCGGTCACGATGAACGTGAGCAGACACTCAATCAGCTCCTTGTTGAGATGGATGGCTTCGGTACAAATGAGGGCGTTATAATTATAGCCGCAACAAACAGAGCCGACGTTCTTGACCCTGCACTTTTAAGACCGGGCAGATTTGACAGACAGGTAGCCGTCGGCAGACCTGATACAAAGGGCAGGGAAGAAATTTTAAAGGTACACTCAAAGAATAAGCCGTTAGGTCCTGACGTTGATCTAAAGAGCATTGCGAAGAGTACAACAGGCTTTGTCGGCGCCGACCTTGAAAATCTTATGAACGAGGCGGCTATCCTTGCCGCTCGCAGAAAATACAAGGCAATTACAATGGCTGAAATTCAGGAAGCAATGGTCAAGGTAGTTATGGGTACTGAAAAGAAGTCTCATAAGTACAGCGAAAAGGCACTCAGGCTCACTGCCTTCCACGAATCAGGTCACGCAGTTGTATCATATTTCCTTGATAATCATGACCCTGTTGAAGAAATTTCAATTATTCCAAGAGGTTCAGGTGCCGGTGGATATACTATGTATCAGCCTCAGGAGGAAAACTATAATTCTAAGAAAGAAATGCTCGATTTCTTAGTATCTATGCTTGGCGGTCGTGTTGCCGAGGCTCTCACAATGGATGATATCTCAACAGGTGCATCAAACGATATTGAGCGTGTATCAAGCCTTGCAAGAGAAATGGTTACAAAATACGGTATGAGCGACGTTATCGGTCCTATCAATTACGGCGGTGACAGTCAGGAAGTATTTATCGGACGAGATTACGGTCACGTTAAAAACTATTCTGAGGAGACTGCTGCAAAGATTGATGAGGAGGTTTCACGCATTATCAATGATGCTTATAAGAGAACGGAAGAAATCTTAAATGAGCATATGGATAAGCTGAAGCTTGTTGCAATTACTCTTATGGAGAGAGAAAAAATCAACAAGGAAGAGTTCATTCAGCTTATGGAAAAAGGCTTCATTGAAGAAAGTAATGAGGATAATTCCGACGCTGAGGAAGTTAGTGATGCTTCCGTAAGTGAAGAAACCGCTGAGAAACCTTCCAATGAAAGCTCAGAGAATACTACAGAACCTGACGAAAATCAGAATAATTAGTCTTTTATTGATGACGGCAGTACAATTACTGCCGTCATTTTTTCTGTTTCTTGACTTTTTGCACAATATATTGTATGATAACACGGAATATGAACTTCTGCTACGGAGGGAAAATTTTGGCTAAGAAAAAAGAGTACGGTAACGATAGTATTAAATCCTTAAAAGGTGCTGACAGAGTCCGTAAAAGACCTGCAGTTATATTCGGCTCAGACGGACTTGACGGCTGCCAGCACGCAATATTTGAGATTATGTCTAACTCAATTGACGAGGCGAGAGAGGGATATGGTAACAAAATTGTTGTCACACGTTTTCTTGACGGCTCTATTGAGGTACAGGATTTCGGTCGAGGAATTCCTGTTGATTATAATAAAAATGAGGAGAAGTATAACTGGGAGCTTCTGTTCTGTGAAATGTATGCAGGCGGTAAGTACGATACTGATGGAGATAACTATGAGTTTTCATTAGGTCTTAACGGTCTCGGCCTCTGTGCTACGCAGTATGCTTCAGAGTATATGGACGCCGAGGTGCATACGGGCGGATATAAATATACTCTTCACTTTGAAAAGGGTGAAAACGTAGGAGGACTTCAAAAGGAAAAATATGATAAAAGGGATACAGGCACACGCATCAGGTGGAAACCTGATCTTGACGTGTTTACCGATATCAACGTTCCGCTTGAGTATTACAAAGACACGATTAAAAAGCAGGCAATTGTCAATGACGGTATTAAGTTTATTCTTAAAAATCAGGTAACTGCTTCTAAGTTTGATACAATTGAGTATTGCTATAATGACGGTATTATGGACTATGTCAAGGAGCTTTCGGCTGATACTGCCTTTACAACTCCTCAGTACTGGGAGTGTGAAAGAAAAGGCAGGGACCGTGAGGATTTACCTGATTATAAGCTGAAAATTAAGGCGGCACTTTGCTTTTCACTCAAAACTCAGCTTAAGGAATATTTTCACAACTCCAGCTTTCTTGAGCACGGCGGCGCACCTGAAAAAGCATTTAAGAGTGCATTTGTAAATCAAATTAATGCTTATCTTAAGGCTAATAATAAATATGCTAAAACAGACGGACAGATAAATATTCAGGATGTTGAGGACTGCTTGATTTTCGTCGTTTCCTCATTTTCAACTCAAACCTCCTATGAAAACCAGACAAAAAAGGCAATTACAAATAAATTCATTCAGGAGGCAATGACAGACTTTTTCCGCAAGCAGCTTGAGGTTTATTTTATCGAAAATAAAGTTGATGCCGATAAAATTTCAAATCAAGTGCTTATAAATATGCGTGCAAGGGTTAAAGCTGAAAATACAAGAAAAACGCTCAAGACCTCATTACAGTCAAAAATGGATATGACTAACCGTATTCAGAAGTTTGTTGACTGCCGTTCAAAAGATGTGAATGAGCGTGAGGTGTTCATAGTAGAGGGTGACTCTGCTCTCGGTGCCTGTAAGCAGGCAAGAGATGCGAATTTTCAGGCAATCATACCTGTTCGTGGTAAGATACTTAACTGCTTGAAATCAGACTATGACAAGATATTTAAGAGTGACATTATCACAGATTTGATAAAGGTGCTTGGTTGCGGTGTTGAAGTGAAAAGCAAAGCTGCAAAGGATCTTTCACTATTTGATATGGACAACTTCCGTTGGTCAAAGGTGCTTATCTGTACCGATGCCGACGTTGACGGCTTCCATATCAGAACGCTTATTTTAACAATGATTTACCGCCTTATGCCTAAACTGATTGAGGAAGGTAAGGTATATATTGCCGAATCTCCGCTTTATGAGGTTACTTGCGGCGATCAGACTTATTTTGCTTACAATGAAGTTGAAATGGACGAGATCAAAGCAGAAATAGGCGATAAAAAATATACCGTTCAGCGTTCAAAAGGTCTTGGTGAAAATGAGGCTGAGATGATGGCACTCACTACAATGAATCCTGCAACAAGACGTCTGATCAAGGTTACACCTGATGATGCTGAGAAAACTTCACAGATTTTTGATTTAATGCTCGGCGATAATCTTGAGGGCAGGAAAGAATATATTTCAGACTATGGTCATCTTTATTTGGATGCCGCAGACGTAAGCTAAGGAGGGGATTGCTTTGGCAAAAAGAAAAAAAGACGAAGATATTAAAAAGAGTAATCCTCTTGCCGATAATGTTCATATCAAGGGTGCAGGTTTAGTTAAGAATGAGATAATTACAGATACACTCACAGGCAACTTTATGCCGTACGCAATGAGCGTTATCCTTTCCCGTGCAATACCTGAGATTGACGGCTTCAAGCCCTCTCACAGAAAGCTCCTTTATACAATGTATTTAATGGGACTTTTGCAGGGTGGTACAATAAAAAGCGCTAATATTGTCGGAAGAACTATGCAGCTTAACCCCCACGGTGACGCCGCTATCTATGACACAATGGTAAGGCTTTCTCGTGGTAATGAGGCTCTGCTTTATCCGTTTGTTGAGTCAAAGGGTAACTTCGGTAAGGCGTACAGCAGAAATATGATGTATGCCGCATCACGTTATACTGAGGCAAAGCTTGCACCTATCTGTCACGAGCTTTTTGATGATATCAAGTCTGATACAGTCGATTTTGTTGATAACTATGACAATACGATGAAAGAGCCGACACTCTTGCCGGTAACGTTTCCGTCAATTCTCTGTAACGTTACAACGGGTATTGCCGCAGGTATGGCTTCTTCTATAGCCTCATTCAATCTTAAAGAAATTTGTGACACAACTACTGCACTTATGAAAAATCCTGATCACGTAGTGTCAGATACTCTCCTTGCACCTGATTTTGTCGGCGGCGGCTTTGTCCTTTACGACAAAGATGAGCTTGACAAGATTTACGATACAGGTCGTGGCTCTGTCAAGGTGCGTGCAAGATACACTTATGACAAAAAATATAACTGTATTGACATCACACAGATTCCGCCTACTACCACGTCAGAAGCGGTTATTGATAAGGTTATTGAGCTTGTAAAAACTAATAAAATCAAGGAAATCAGCGATATCCGTGATGAAACTGATTTGTCAGGCTTGAAGATTACAATTGACCTTAAACGTGGTATTGATCCCGATAAGTTTATGGCAAAGCTCTATAAAATGACACCGCTTCAGGATTCCTTCAGCTGTAATTTTAACGTGCTTATCAAGGGCAGACCTATGGTGCTTGGCGTTAAAAACATACTCCTTGAATGGATTGATTTCAGGCTTGAATGTATCAGGAGAAGAATTAATTTTAACCTTGAGAGAAAGAGAAAACAGCTCCATTTGCTCAAGGGTCTTTCAAAGATTTTGCTTGATATTGATAAGGCGATCAAGATTGTAAGGGAAACTGAGAGCGAGTCCGAAGTTGTTCCAAACCTTATGATTGGCTTTGGTATTGATGAAACTCAGGCTGAATACGTGGCTGAAATCAAACTCCGCCACCTCAACCGTGAGTATATCCTTAAACGCATTAAGGATATCGAACAGCTTGAAAGCGATATTGCTGAGCTTGAGGATATTCTTTCAAGTAAAAATAAGATGAAGAAAATCATCATCAAGGAGCTTGACGCTGTTTCAAAAAAGTATGACACAGGCAGAAAAAGTGAGATTCTCTACGACGTACAGGAGGAGGCTGTTGTTGATACAGTCGAAATTCCCGATTATCCTGTAACCCTATTTTTGTCAGAGCATGGATATCTCAAAAAGATTAAGACTGCCAATCTTCGTTTAAGCGGTGAGCAAAAGCTCAAAGAGGGCGACAAAATGCTGCCTGAAATTGAGTGTTCAAATAAAGATGAACTATTATTCTTCACAAATAACTGTCAGGTATATAAGTCAAAGGTTGATGATTTTGCAGATACAAAGGCATCTGTTTTAGGTGAATACGTTCCCTCAAAGCTTGAAATGGCAGAGGATGAGCAGGTTCTCTATATGGCTGTGCTCAGCGAATACAGCGGTTATATGATTTTCGTATTTGAAAACGGTAAGCTTGCTAAGGTTGATATTTCGGCATACGCCACAAAGACGAACAGAAAGAAGCTGATTAACGCATATTCTGATAAGTCACCGCTTGCACAGGCAATTTATATTAAAGTGGATACCGATATAGTTCTTTGTTCATCAAGCGGACGAAGACTGCTTGTAAATACAGCAGGAATTCTTCCGAAGACGACTAAGGACACGCAGGGTATAGCGGCAATGAAGCTCAAAAAGACGCATAAGATTACTTCGGTTCATCTTTATACGCAGGGTGAATTTGAAAAGGAATGGAGATTCAGAGCTAAAAATCTCCCTGCTGCCGGTGCTCTTTTGAGCGAAAATGATATTGCAGAACAGATTACTTTCTAAAATTACTTAAAAAAGTACTTGCATTATCAAAAGTCTTGTGCTATAATTCATTAGTAATTTAACGAAGACGGAGGAATAGTTATGTCCTGGTATCATTATGTATTCGGCGCTATCTTGATTGTAGCATCTATTATTATAACTATCGTAGTTCTTATGCAGGAGGGCCGTTCACAGAATCTTTCCGGTGCGATTGCCGGCGGTGCTGAAACCTTTCTTGGTAAATCAAAGGGTAGGACAGTTGAGGCAAAGCTTGAAAAAATCACAAAATGGTTGATTGTTGGATTCTTTGTATTTGTACTTGCAGCTTTCCTTATTTTCCTGTTTATAGGCTAAGATTTTTGAGAATTAACCTTGCGTAATGCAAGGTTAATTTTTTTGGAACGGATTATGAATTATATTGTTTTTGATTTTGAATGGAATAACGCCTATAACTATAAGACCCAAAAAGGTATGAATGAGATTATAGAAATAGGTGCAGTAACGCTTAATACTAACCTTGAAATAGTTGACACCTTTAAACAGCTTATTAAACCACGTGTCAGTAAAAAGCTTGGCGGCAGATTTAAAAGACTCACCAATATAACTATGGACGAGATTAAAGATAAGGGCATTGATTTTGACGATGCTTTTTCTGATTTTGCCCGCTGGAGTATGGGGGATAATACCGTTTTTTTGAGCTGGTCACAAAGTGATTTATATACACTTGTTGACAATTTTATTAAGTTTAAGGGTACAGCCTACGTTGATTTTATTGAAAATTATGCCGACTTGCAGAAATACTGTATGCAGTTTGTAGAAAATCATAATGGCAACCAGATAAGCTTAAGCCACTGTGCAGAGCTTTTTGATATTGATTTGTCCGACAAGTCACTGCACAGAGCCCTTGAGGACTGCTTTGCAGAGGTTTATTGTTTCAAAAAGGTGTTTGATAAGGAAAAATTTTTGCCGTTTATAAACAAATGTGACAGGGCATTTTTTGAAAGATTAGTATTTAGACCGTACTTTCTTAACGATAAAGATAATATATTTGATATTAATGAGGTTTCTTTGGAATGTCCAAAATGCGGTGGAAATGTCAGGACTTTAAATAATTACGAATTTTCAAACAAGACCTTTAAATCAGCCGGACAGTGCCAAAAATGCAAAAGTAAGTTCTGGGTTTTTGTCAGGGCAAAGAAAACTTATGATGAAATAATTGTATCAAAAAGGCTTGTTGAAATTAATAAAAAGCGTGCTAAACACATAAATTAATATTTGATTACAAATGTTTACAATTTACCCCTTTATTTATTCATTAATTTGTATTATAATAAACAAAAAGCTTGATAAATGATTTTATGGAGGTAGGAAATGGCTTCAAATAATTATGACGATTTATTAGAATCATTTATGAATAATTCGGCTAAGGCTTACAATGAGGACAAAACTGCCCTTGAAAATAAGTCTGAAAATCTGCCGTCTTCCTATAACGTTTCCGGTTCCGATAAAAAATCTAAAAAAATTGAACGTGGCAGAAAAATTGAAAGATCCCTTGCCGCAAAGAACGAAAAAAAGCGTAAAAAGAGAAAGCCTGTAAAACACAGAACACCTGCACAAAAGTTTTTGGTAGGTGTACTTAAGGCCGTTGTTGCGCTTGGAATGGTCGTTGGAGTTGTTGGTATCGTATGCTTTTCAGTTATGGCCATTTACGGTTATAGCGTTGTTTACGGCGACCCTGTATTTGATTTGACAGAGCAGGCTCAGTCACAGAATCAGACATCGCACATATACGGTACAGATGATGATAAGATTGTTGAAATAACTCGTCTTCACGGTGAGGAAAACCGTATCTGGGTAAATCTTGAGGATATGAGCGAATATTTGCCTGAAGCATTTATCGCGATTGAAGATAAGCGCTTTAATAAACACCACGGTGTTGACTGGAAAAGAACTATCGGTGTATTTGTTAAGCAGAATGATCAGGGTGGCTCAACGATTACTCAACAGCTTATAAAGAATTTAACAGATGATAATAAGGTTACTTATGTCAGAAAATTCAACGAGATTTTAAATGCACTGAACCTTGAACGTCACTATGAAAAGGATGAAATTATTGAGGCGTATCTCAATACAATTTATCTTTCTCATGGTTGTTATGGTGTCAAGACTGCAGCAGAGCGTTATTTCGGCAAGGAGGTTTCCGACCTCAATGCCGCAGAATGTGCCTGTCTTGCATCTATTACTAAGGCGCCGACAAAGTATGACCCTCTCAATAACCCAGAGGAAAACAGAAAAAGACAGCTTTTGGTCCTTTCTGAAATGAATGACGAGGAAAATAATTTCCTTACTGACGAGGAATATAATGCTGCTGTTGAATATGAAATGATATTCACAAACAGCAAAAATTATAAAGGCTCACAGCTTAAGGAACAGTCAACTAAAAAAGATAACGACGAAATTACAAATTACTACGTTGACTTTGTAATCAGAACCGTAGAAGAGGATTTGCAGAAAATGGGCTACACAAGCAGAAAAGCTCATGATCTTGTCTACGGCGGCGGTCTTAAAATCTACACTGCAATCGACTTTGACGTTCAGGATGCTATGGAAGACGTATATGAAAACTACAGACGTATGCCTGATGAAACCGTTCAGGGCGCAATGGTAGTAATGGACTACAGCGGCAGAGTTATGGGCATTGTCGGCGGTACAGGTAAGAAAAAGGGCGCAATGCTTCTTAACCGTGCTTCAATGTCAAAACGTCCTCCGGGATCAACAATCAAGCCGCTTTCGGTCTACGGTCCTGCTCTTGAAAAGAGCCTTGTTGATGATAACACAAATATCTACTGGTCAACGATTATAAAAGATGCACCGCTGAAAGTGGTTGAGGGCAAGCCGTGGCCACATAACGAGGGTGGCAGCTATTCGTCAAGTAATATGACCTTGCAGAAGGGTCTTGCAAATTCACTTAATACGATATCTGCAAGGACTCTTGATATGATTTCTGTTGACTATTCTTATAATTTCTTAAGCGAGAATTTCCACCTTTCAACGCTTGACAGTATTCGTGACGTTGATTACGGTCCGATGGCTATCGGCTCATTAACTAACGGCGCAACAGTTCTTGAAATGACTGCCGGCTATGCGGCATACGGTAATGGTGGAAGCTATTATGAGCCGTATTGTTATTACAAAATAGAAGATAGTCAGGGTAATATCATTATTGAAAAGGATCCTGAAAAGACAAGACAGGATGCTGTTCATGAAAATACATCCTGGGTTATGAACAAGCTCCTGCAAACAGTAATGACTCAGGGAACAGGTAGATATTATAAGCTCTCCGGCATTGAATGCTTTGGTAAAACCGGTACTACAAACGACAACAAGGACAGATGGTTCATCGCCGGAACACCGAACTATGTTGCCGGTGTCTGGTATGGTTACGATACGCCAAAAGAGGTCTTCTACAGCCTTTCATATAACCCTGCGGGTACAATATGGAATACTGTAATGAAGGAAATATACGAAACTCTTGACAACAAAGGTATTGACTATAAATCATCGTTCCCTGAAAGTGAAGGTATTGTTCAAAGGTCATATTGCCAATATTGCGGTTTGTTGCGTTCAGGTACAGGCCTCTACGGTTGGTACGATGTCAACAATCTTCCGGGAAGCTGCAAGGGTGGACATGCTCAGGAAACCACAACCGCACAAGAGGAAGAAACTACATCCGGCGCAAACGGCTCAGGCACAAGCACTACTGCAGCATCAGGTGGTAATAACGCTTCTACTACAGCAGCACCTTCTACTACAGCAGCGCCTGAAACCACAGCTCCAACTGCTGAAGAATAATTGTAATTACTTTATAAACGGTAAAGGGAAATCAGTTCTTTGCTGATTTCCCTTTTTAGATGATATATTAGGATTTAGATATGAAAATTATGTCAATTGATTACGGCGATGCAAGAACAGGTATTGCCTTTTGCGATGAAAGAGAAATACTTGCATCCTCCTATGCCGTTATTGAGGAAACTTATGCACCAAAGCTTGTTAATAAAATATCGGCGATAATTGAAAAGGAAAAGCCTGAAAAAATCGTTATTGGTCTTCCACGAAATATGGATGGCTCATACGGCTTCAGAGCAGATAAATGTAAAGAGCTTGGTGAGCTTCTTTCACAGGTGATTTCTGTTCCTATTGATTATGAGGATGAAAGGCTCACAACGGTTATTGCTCACGATATTCTTTCATCAAATAACGTCAGAGGGAAGAAGCGCAAAGAAATTGTAGACGCAGTTTCAGCCGTTGTTATTTTGCAAAATTATATTGATAAAAGAAAAGAGTAAGTGATTATTGATTACGCCTTGCAGTATTATTAACTGGTGATTTGGTGAGCTTTTCTGTTAATAATTGCAGGGTGAAGATTGATTTTTCTTTTATACTTGTTTTATCATTTGCCGCACTTCTCAGTGCTGAAAATCTGCTTTATTTACTGCTTTTTTCAGCACTGCACGAGCTTTCACATCTGTTAGTGCTTTTGATTTGCAGAGGGCAGGCGGATAGCCTGACGTTTTCATTTTATGGTCTTGCTTTGAGATACAGCAGTCCGATTTCAAGATTTAAGGAATTTTTTGTAATCGTTGCAGGTCCGCTCGTAAATCTTATTTTATATCTGATATTAAGAGATGATATTAACTTAATTCTTTTTGCGCTTAATATTTTGCCGATTTATCCGCTTGACGGCGGCAGATTATTAATGCTTTATTCTTTCAAAATTTCAAATGCAGTAAGCAGATTTTTTTTGATTGTAATAATAATTCTGTCGATATATATGATTGCTTATTACAAATCATTTTCGCTCTTGCTTATAGCGATTTATCTGACAGCGTATAGCATATTATATTAAAAATTTTATTGAGGATTTTTATGAAAAAAGAGGTTGAAAAATTACTGCAATACGTTCAAAAGCCTGCAAGGTATATCGGCGGTGAACTTAATGCAGTTACAAAGGACAAAGATAAAATTGACATAAGATATGCCTTTTGCTTTCCCGATACGTATGAAATCGGAATGAGCCATTTAGGAATGAAAATTCTTTACGGTCTTGTCAATGAGCGAGAAGACGCCTGGTGCGAGCGTGTCTTTGCACCAGACAATGATATGGAGGAACAGTTAAGGAAAAACGATATTCCTTTGTTCGCTCTTGAAAGCGGAGATTATATCAAGGAATTTGATATGATAGGTTTTACGCTTCAATATGAGCTTTGTTACACTAATGTGCTCAATATGCTTGACTTGGCGCAGATTCCGCTTAAGAGCTGTGACAGAACAGATTTAACTCCTATCATATGCGTTGGCGGTCCGTGTTGCTGTAACCCTGAGCCGATTACAGATTTTGTTGATATCGTATTTCTTGGTGAGGGTGAAAACAGTACGAATGAGGTCATTGACCTTTTAAAAGAATGTAAGAAAAACGGCGCAACTAAACAGGAATTTCTACAAAAGGCTAAGGATATCACAGGTGTTTATGTGCCGTCATTTTATAAGGACAGCTACAATGATGACGGAACACTAAGAGCTCTTGAGCCAATCAACGATGCGCCTGCTTTAATAAAAAAGGCTATTGTGCCTGATATGGACAAGGTGTATTATCCAAAGGAATTTGTAGTACCGTATATCAATATCGTTCACGATAGGGCAGTTGAGGAAATTTTCAGAGGATGTATCAGAGGTTGTCGTTTTTGTCAGGCAGGCTTTATTTACAGACCGATTCGTGAAAAAAGTGTTGACACAATCAATAAGCAGTGCAAGGCTCTTATCGAGTCAACAGGCTATGATGAGATCTCACTTTGCTCGCTTTCAACCTCAGACCACAGTGACGTGAATAATATGCTCACTACTCTTATTGATTGGACAGTTAAGGAAAATATTAATCTTTCACTGCCAAGCCTCAGAGTAGATAATTTTACAGATGAGCTTGTTGATAAGCTTAATAAGGTTAGACGAAGCGGACTTACCTTTGCACCGGAAGCCGGCACGCAAAGACTCCGTGATGTCATCAATAAGAATGTAACTGAAGATGAAGTCATCAGAACGTGCACAACTGCATTTGATAACGGCTGGACATCGGTTAAGCTGTACTTTATGATGGGTTTGCCTACTGAAACTATGGAGGACATCAAAGGTATAGCGGATTTAGGTATGGAGATTGTTCACGCTTTTTATAAAAATCCTAACAGGCAAAAGGGGACAGGCGTTCAGGTTTCCATTTCCTGTGCATCGTTTATTCCAAAACCGTTTACGCCTTTCCAGTGGGAGCCTGAGGACAGTATGGAATCCCTTAAAGAAAAGCAGAAATATCTGCTTGAATGTATACCAAGTAAAAAAATTAAGGTGTCTTATCACGATACACCGACATCACTTTTAGAGGGTGTTCTCGCTCGTGGTGACAGAAGGCTCGGCAAGGTTATACTTCGTGCCTTTGAGCTTGGGTGTAAGTTTGATTCTTGGGATGATCAGTTTAATTTCGATGCGTGGATGCAAGCGTTTGATGAAAACGGTATTGACCCTCATTTCTACACACGCAGAAAAAGAGAATTCTCAGAGCTTCTGCCGTGGGATCATCTTGATTTCGGTGTCAGCAGGAAATTCCTTGAAAATGAAAATTTAAAAGCACATAAGGATATGACAACACCGCATTGCAGAATTAAATGCGCAGGCTGCGGTGCAAATAAATTAAACGGAGGTAAATGCGATGCGAGAAGTTAGACTCCGTTTTTCAAAGCAGGGAAGGCTTAAATACATAAGCCACCTTGATATCAACAGAGCAATGACAAGAGCCTTAAAGCGTGCAGAAATTCCGCTTTGGTACACCGAAGGCTTTAATCCGCACCCGTATATGAGCTTTTCTCTTCCGCTTTCACTCGGAGTTGAAAGCCTTTGTGAAAGTGTTGATATAAGGCTTGTAGGCGATATAAAAAATGACGAGATAAAGAAAAGGCTCAACAGCGTTTTGCCTGAGAATTTGAAAATCATTGACGTTTACGATGATTTTCGTGATTCGTCTGAGATTATGTATTCCGACTATGTTTACAAATTTCAGTTTGCGGACAATGAGCTTGCTCTCAAAAAAATAAAAGCTGTACTTGACAGCAATGAAATTTTAGCGCTAAAAAAGGGCAAGCAAGGCAGAAAGCGTGTCTTCAAGGAAACAGATATCAAAGCATTTATTGATAAATATTCGATATCAATCAGGCGTGATTTGATTGTTCTTAACATCAGGCTTCTTGCCGGTACTGAAAAAAATCTCAATCCTACACTCCTTTTTGACACGATTATCAGGCTCATTGATATGGACTTTGAGTGGCGGAGTATTGCGAGAATTTCACTGCTTGATAAAGATTATAAAGAATTTAAATAAAAAAAGGCTTGCATTTTTATAACAAGTATGCTATTATATTCCAGCATTTATTCCGTTGTAACTCTTGCAACGCGTTAAAATGCCCAATGTGTGAGCATTTAAGAAGATGGTCCGCTTTCAGTAATTGATATGAACATCTCATAAATAATTAGGAGGAAAGAAAAATGGACGCACTTAAATTAATCGAAAAAGACAGCACAAAAGCAGAGCTTCCCGAGTTTGGTATCGGTGATACTGTAAGAGTATCAGTTAACATTCGTGAGGGCTCACGTGAGAGAATCCAGATGTTTGAGGGTACTGTAATCGCTATCAAAGGTTCAGGCATCTCAAAGAGCTTTACAGTTCGCCGCCTTTCATACGGCGTTGGTGTTGAGAGAGTATTCCCAATGCACTCACCAAACGTTGTTGACGTTAAGGTTGTTCGTTCAGGTAAGGTTCGCCGTGCTAAGCTTTATTACCTTCGTGACCGTGTTGGTAAGGCTGCAAAGGTTAAGGAAAATATCCAGTAATTTAAAAATTTTAGCTCCCCTATGTGAAATAGGGGAGTTTTTTTATGCAAATGTATTTTGTTTTTTTGTAAAATGTGTTAATATAGTATTATTGACAGAAGAATTTAAACAGTCTAACTATAATTTTAGAAATGAGGATTGGTTATGGCAAAGAATAATTGGTATAAAGAAGCGGTTTGTTATCAAATTTGGCCACGTTCATTTTGTGACGGAAACGGAGACGGCATTGGTGACTTAGAAGGTGTTCTCTCAAAGCTCGATTATCTTAAGGAGCTTGGCATCAACTGCATTTGGTTCTCTCCGCTTTACTGCTCACCTAACGCAGATTTCGGATACGATATTTCAGATTATAAAAATATTTCACCTGATTACGGCGATAATGAGCTTTTCAAAAAGGTTCTTGACGAGGCTCATAAGCGTGGCATAAAGGTAATTATGGACCTTGTTGTTAATCATACTTCTGATGAGCATCAGTGGTTCAAGGACGGTATTGATAAAAATAGTCCTTATCACGATTATTATATCTGGCGTGACGGCAAGGGAAATAAGCTCCCTAACAACTGGGGCTCGCTTTTTGAGGGCAAGGCTTGGGAATATAACAAGGACAACAATCAGTATTACCTTCATCTCTTTGCTAAAAAACAACCTGATCTTAATATGGATAACCCTAAGGTCAGGGAAGAAGTCAAGAGCATTATGCGCTTCTGGCTTGATATGGGTGTAGACGGCTTCAGAGAGGACGTTATTACCTTTATCTCAAAGCGTGAGGGTCTGCCAAACGGTTTCCCGATTCCTCAGGCAACAGGTATGGAGCATTATAAGGACGGACCGCGTATCCACGAATATCTCAAAGAGTTTCGTGCCGTTCTTGATGAATATGATTGCTTTGTTGTCGGTGAAGCGCCGATGATGGACGTAAGAACGGCACTGTCTTACATAAAAGAAGGTCCTGACCAGGAGCTTGATTTGATGTTTCATTTTCAGCATATGTCAGCCGACTGCCTGATTATTGAATTTTTGGCTACACCGTTTGATTTACGCAAGATGAAAAG
>JAFLSA010000027.1 GCA_022511185.1 Eubacterium sp. | reverse complement strand
TACCAAGCTGTACGTCCTTCACATTTACCATTAGAGTCACTCCAATCATAAGTTTTCTGAAATAACGGAATTTCTGCGATTTTCCGACAAAAAAGCACAGGCTTTTTGTTTCGGAATTGTTCGGTTTTTGCTACGTGCTTTTACCTGTAACGCATATTTTTCCATTATAGGATGCCATATAATATAAAACATTAAATTGAGTATGTCAAGCACTTTTTTGAAATTATTTACAATGAATTTAAAAACTTTTTAATACACGCTTCCGTGTGTTTCTGAATTATATTTAAAATTAGCATATATCCATTGATTTAAGCAATGGGATTTGTTATAATAACGGGTAGGTGAATTTTATGAAATTTTTAAAAAAGACTATAGCTTTAATGCTTTGCATAATACTGTCTGCCTCCCTGCTTTCAGGGTGCTCACAGGAGGACAAGCCAATTGATTTTATATATCCCTTCAGTGGTAACATTGTGAGCTTTGACCCCCAGGTTGCATCAACCTCAGACGAATTTCTTATTGTTGAAAACTGTTTTGAGGGGCTTGTGCGTGTGCTTGATGACGGCACTGTACAACCCGGTGTTGCAAAGGATTGGAGAATAAGTGACAACGGACTTACATATACCTTTACGCTCAGACAGGGTGCAAAGTGGAACGTGCAAAGCAACAATCCGGAGAAGCCTACTCCTGCACAGGAGCTTATGGGACTTGATTTTAACCCTGATATAACAGCAAATGATTTTGTTTTTGCACTTCAGCGTGCCGTTGACAAAAACACGAACAGCCCCCTCTTTTCTTCAGTTGCAAATATTGTAAATGCCAAAGAAATTAACTCAGGCAAAAAGTCCCCTGACAAGCTCGGCGTTAAAGCTATTGATGATTATACGCTTGAAATCAAACTGCTTTCGGCAGATGACGGTTTTCTTAATACTCTTTCGACCGCTGTTGCGATGCCATGTAATGAGGAATACTTTTACGCGACAAAGGGCAGATACGGCTTAGGTCTTAAATATTCAATATTTAACGGTCAATTTTATGTCAGTCAGATTCTTGACGCCTCATACATTTTAAAAAATAACGAGCTTTATGTGGGTGATTTCCCGTCAAAGATTGCAGATATTACGCTGAGCATAACGGATAAAAACTCTGATATTCCAAAAAATTTAAAGAGCGGATACTATGACAGCGCATATATTTCCGGCACAGAATATGAAGCGCTCAACGACGATAGAATCACCGTACAGCCATATTCAAATAAAATGTGGGCATTTGTTTTTAACAAGAACAAACAGCTTTTTAGCAGTAAGGAATTAAGGCAGGCAGTTTGCCTGAGCATTTCAGATGCTGATCTGAGTGAATATAAATATCTTTCAAAGGCGACCTCCTTTACTCCTCCAAGCTGTATGATTGGCAGTCAAAGTGCCGATACGGCGATTGGCAATACCGTCCCCTCACAGAATACGGAAAAGGCAGAACAGCTTTGGATAAAGGGTCTTGAAGAAACGGGATATTCCAAAGCAGACATAACGATAATTCTCACAGATGATTTGGAGAATATTACAAAACAGCTTGTACAGGGTATTCAAGGAAGCATCGGTAAAATCACAAACTATGGTGATGATAAGAAAATTTCTTTTTCATTAAAGCTGAATGTTTTAAGTAAACAAGATTTTGACAAGGCCTTTTCAAAGGGTGATTATGATATTGCTTTTTACAGATTTGAGGCAAGCAGCCAGAATGCCGTATCCTATCTGAATGATATAATAAACGGCAATTATGCAGGTGAAGTCACCAATGTGGAAAAAGCACTTTCAGCCGCAAAGACTGCAAATGCAGGCAATATGGCTGACGCTTGTAAAAAGTGCGAACAGGCGCTTATGAATGATTATTCAATTATGCCGATTCTCTTTGAATCCTCATACTATGCTCAGGCAAAGGGCGTCAGCGGTGTTCAATTTCACGCAGGCAGCGGAAGGGTAAGTTTTGTAAATGCGACTAGAGAAAAGTAAAACAATAATTTGCTGGGCGCTTGTCGCCGTATGTATGGGCGTTATCTTTTGGCTCTCATCACGGACTGCCGAGCAGTCGGCTGAGCAAAGCACCGGCATACTTCAATGGCTTATTGACATTTTCGGAGACAATTTCTTAACCAATTTCATAGTGAGAAAATCTGCACATTTACTTGAATTTACAGGACTTTGTGTGTTATTCAACCTTGCACTTTTGCAGACAAAGAAAACAAAAATGCCGATTTTATCAGTTGTGATTACATCCCTATATGCAATCACCGACGAGGTACATCAGCTTTTTGTTGATGGCAGGTCGTGCGAGTTCAGGGATTGGGCAATCGACAGCTGCGGCGCAATACTCGGCTCGATCGGATTTTTAGTTTTATTTTCAATAATCACACGACTGCTCAGCAGAAAAAAGGTAAAATTTGTTGACAGTGAAAATAATTAGTTTATAATATATGGGTATAAATTTTTACCAATATAAGTAACAGCTATCGGAGGATATGTACATAATGAACGTCTTAGTATACGATAATGACGAACAAATCGGCATTGCCGCAGGCAATTATATGTGCGGTCAGGTGCTCGCAAAGCCTGATTCTGTTTTAGGGCT
The DNA here is from genome assembly GCA_022511185.1 of Eubacterium sp. Taxonomy (GTDB): domain Bacteria; phylum Bacillota; class Clostridia; order Oscillospirales; family Acutalibacteraceae; genus Eubacterium_R. The sequence continues at coordinate 16,143 of JAFLSA010000027.1, read as the reverse complement.
TGCGACAGGCTCAACACCTCTCAAGCCGTACGGACATATGATCAAGCTTTACAAAAACGGTGCAGTAGATTTCAGCAAGGTTACGACCTTTAATCTTGATGAATACTGCCAACTTGATATCAACGATAAAAATTCATACCACTCATTTATGTGTGAAAATCTTTTTAACCACATCAACATACCAAGTGAAAACATTAATTTTTTAAACGGAAATGCTGATGATTTGGAAAAAGAATGTAAAGAATATGAATTGAGAATTAAAAATGCCGGCGGTATTGATATTCAGCTTCTCGGCATAGGCTCAAACGGTCATATTGCATTTAATGAGCCGTCAGACAGCTTTCAGAGATGGAGCCACGTTGTTAAGCTCAAGGAGAGCACAATCAAGGACAACAGCCGATTTTTCGACTCAATTGACGATGTGCCTACTCACGCAGTTACAATGGGTATCGGCTCAATTATGCAGGCTAAAAGAATTCTGATTATCGCCACAGGCGAAAACAAGGCAAATGCAATCAAACAGCTTATTGACGGCCACGTAACACCGCAGTGCCCTGCATCCGTTCTTCAGTTTCACACTGACGTAACGCTTATGCTCGACAAAGGTGCCGCATCAAAAATATAACGGAGGAACATTATAATGGCAGAAAAAGAAAGGTTTTATATAACTACCCCTATCTATTACCCATCAGGTAATCCGCATATCGGCCACTGCTATACAACGGTTGCCTGCGATTCAATCGCAAGATTCAGACGTATGCAGGACAAGGATGTAATTTTCCTTACAGGTACTGATGAGCACGGCCTCAAAATTGAGCAGAAGGCTAAGGACGAGGGTATCACTCCAAAGGAATACGTTGACCGCATTGTTGAAATATTCAAGGATCTTTGGGGCTATATGAATATAAGCTACGACAGATATATCCGTACTACTGACGATTACCATATCGAAACGGTACAGAAAATATTTAAAGAGCTTTATGACAGAGGATATATTTACAAAGGTAAGTATGTTGGTAAATACTGCACGCCTTGTGAATCCTTCTGGACCGAAAGCCAGCTTGTTGACGGAAAATGCCCTGAGTGCGGACGTGATGTTACTGAGGCTGAAGAGGAGGCATACTTCTTTAAAATGTCTCCGTTTGCTGACAGGATTGAAAAGCTCCTTATGGAGACCGATTATCTCCAGCCGCGTTCACGAGCAGTCGAGCTTGTAAACAACTTTATCAAGCCGGGACTTGAGGACCTCTGCGTTTCAAGAACTACATTCAAGTGGGGCATCCCCGTAACCTTTGATGACAAGCACGTTGTTTACGTTTGGGTCGATGCACTCTCAAACTATATCTCGGCACTTGGCTATCTGAATAACGCTTATTCTGATTTTGACAATTTCTGGCCTGCTGATATTCATATGGTTGCAAAGGATATTATGCGTTTTCACGCAATCATCTGGCCTGCAATTCTTATGGCGCTTGATTTACCGCTTCCAAAACATTTAGCAGTTCACGGCTGGATTACATTCAACGGACAGAAAATGAGCAAGTCAATCGGTAACGTAGTTGACCCGAAGATACTCGGCGAGCGTTACGGCGCTGATGCAATCAGATATCATATTTTAAGAGAAATGGCACTCGGTGCAGACAGCTCCTTCTCTAACGAAATTATGATTAACAGAATAAACTCAGACCTTGCAAATGATCTCGGCAATCTCGTATCAAGAACAGTTGCAATGGTTGAAAAATATTTCGGCGGTACGCTTCCTCTTAATAAGGAAAGCGACGATATTGACAGCGAGCTTATTGAAATGGCAACCTCACTTCGTCAAAAAGTAGCAGACCTTATAGATGAAACTCAGCTCAATAACGCTCTCGCTGAGATTTTCAAGGTCATTTCAAGAGCCAATAAATATATTGACGAGACAACACCTTGGATTCTCGGCAAGGACGAAAGCAAAAAGGACAGACTTTCCTGCGTGCTTTATAATCTCCTTGAGGCAATCCGTATCACCACTACCCTACTCTCCTGCTTTATGCCGACAACTATGCCGAAGGTATGGGAGCAGATAGGAGCAGATGAAAGCCTTATCACTTACGAAAATGCGGCTAAGTTCAACGTGCTTGCGCAGGACGTAACGGTTAAGAAAGGTCCTGCCCTTTTCCCGAGAATTGACTTTGACAAGGAAATCGAGGAGCTCAACGCACTGATTACAAAACAGGCTGAGGAAGCTCAGAAAGCACAGCATAAGCCTGAAATTGAAGGTCTTGCCGAAATCAGCTTTGACGATTTTGCAAAGGTTGAGCTGAAAGTTGCAGAGATTACCGCTTGTGAGCCTATTAAGAGAGCTAAAAAGCTCCTTAAAATAATTGTAAATGACGGTACTTCAGAGCCGAGGCAGATTGTTTCAGGCATTGCGCCTTGGTATAAGCCTGAGGAGCTTGTTGGAAAAAGCGTTGTAATCGTTGCAAATCTTAAGCCTGCAAAGCTCTGCGGTGAGATGAGTAACGGAATGCTTCTTGCTGGCGACGTTGGTGAAAATGACGTTAAGGTTCTCTTTGTTGACGGAATGCCGGCAGGTACTAAAATCAGATAAAAATAGGTAAAGAATATGTATCATAATATTTTTGATACGCATTCGCATTATGACGACAGTAAATTTGACCCTGACAGAGAAGCTCTGTTAAATGGACTTCAAAGTCAGGGCATTACTTATGTTGTAAGCTGCGGATGTGACATAGACTCAACACAGTTTAATTTTGATTTAGCACAGGCATATGACTACATTTACTTTGCTGCAGGCTTTCATCCTGAAAATCTCGAGGGTGCAAGCCTTGATGATTTAGAGATAATAAAGAAATTTGCAAAGAATAAAAAGTGTGTTGCTATCGGTGAAATCGGTCTTGACTATCACTGGATGAACTCTACGAAGGAAGTGCAAAAAAACTTTTTTGAAGCACAGATTGAGCTTTCAAAAGAGCTTGATATGCCTGTCATCGTTCACGATAGAGAGGCCCACTGCGACACGCTTGATATACTTAAGGCGACTAAGCCCAAAGGCGTTTTGCACTGCTTTTCAGGCTCAAAGGAAATGGCAAGGGAAATAATTAAGCTTGGTATGTATATCGGCTTAAACGGTGTAGTAACATTTAATAACGCAAGGAAAAGCCTTGAGGTCGTTAAGGAAATACCGCTTGAACGCCTTGTGCTTGAAACCGACTGTCCTTACCTTGCGCCTGTTCCTATGAGGGGTAAGAATAATAACTCATCTTACATTCCATATATTGCAGAAAAAATTGCAGACGTGCTTGGTATGGAGGCGCAGGAAATACTTAACATCACGCATAATAATGCAAAAAAACTTTATTCATTAGATTAGGAGATGAAAAATTGAATAAGCTACAGGAAATTCTTAATTGGGTAAGTAACTTTGTCTGGGGTCCCGTTATGCTTGTGTTTCTTGTCGGAACAGGTGTTTTTCTCACAATAAGGCTTAATTTTCTGCCTTGGAGAAATCTCGGCTCATCACTCAAAAGATTATTCAGCAAGGAGTCAAGGCGCACCGATAACGGCGAGGGTGACATTTCACCGTTTTCTGCTCTTATGACGGCGCTTGCCGCAACCGTCGGTACAGGTAATATCGTCGGCGTTGCAACGGCAATGGTAATGGGCGGTCCCGGTGCACTCGTGTGGATGTGGATATCTGCCGCATTCGGTATTTCAACTAAATATGCAGAATGTGCGCTTGCGCTTAAATACCGCAGTGTAAACGAAAAGGGCGAGATGTGCGGCGGACCGATGTACACACTCAAAAATGCTTTTAAAAATAAAAAGCTCGGTATGTTTTTAGCAATGCTGTTTGCAATTTTTACTGTTATTGCTTCCTTTGGTATCGGTAATGCAACTCAGGCAAATTCAATCTCGAGCGCTGTTAGTTCAACCTTTACTATTCCGCAATGGGTTGTCGGTATAATTCTTGCTGTACTTACTGCAATTATCATTCTCGGCGGTATCAAGTCTATATCAAAGGTATCGTCTGTTCTCGTTCCCGGTATGGCTGTTTTCTATATTTTAGCAGCGGTTATAGTTATTATCATCAATCACAAAAATCTGCCTTCAGGCATAGCAAACATCTTTTCTATGGCGTTTGGCGGAAAAGCAGTTGCAGGTGGCTTAGTCGGTACTATCACTGCATCAATGATGAATTCAATGCGTTATGGTATCGCAAGAGGTGTTTTCTCAAACGAAGCAGGCTTAGGCAGTGCCGCAATTTCAGCCGCATCTGCAACCTCAGATCATCACGTTAAGCAAGGCTACATAAATATGTGCGGTACGTTTATTGACACAATAGTTGTCTGCACCATAACAGGTCTTGCAATCGCATCAAGCGGTATGCTCGGCTCAGTTAATCCGTCAACAGGAAAGCTATATGAGGGTGCGGATCTCACTATCGCCGCATTTGAATCGGCACTCGGAAAAACAGGTGCAGTCTTTGTTACTGTCGGCGTTATTCTTTTCGCATTTTCAACAATTCTCGGCTGGGAATATACCGGTGAAAAGTCCCTCGAGTTTATCCTCAAAAAGCCTTTGTACTGCTATATTTACAGAATGGTTTTCTCAATTTTCACATTCATAGGTGCTACTGTTTCGCTTGATCTCGTGTGGTCCTTCTCCGATATCGCAAACGGACTTATGGCGATACCAAACCTTATCTGCCTCATTGTGCTTTCAGGCGTACTTGCAAAGGATACGAAGGAATTTCAAAAAACTCTAAAAGCTGAAAAGGAAATGAAAAAGATTAAGGATTAAATAAAATTATTGAAATTTTACAGAAGGATAATATCCTCCCCAACGATATATAAAGAACGTTTCTGCGAGCCCGTAGGGGCAGATATCATCGCCCACATATATACACATACACAAAAAAAGCTGAGGAAAATCCTCAGCTTTTCTTATTTGTCGCCATTATTAAGATATTCCATCAGCTTTTCTTTTTCATCAAATGACATAAGCCTTACTTTTAAAAGCACTGTCTTTTCATAATCAGAAAGCTGATTAAACTTATCACTAATCTGATATTCCTCAAAAATATCAGGACTGCTTAATTCTTTCTCACTGCTTCCATAATCATCAAGCAATAAATCAACGTTTGTGTTATAAAGCCTTGCGAGCATCTTAAGGGTTTCAAGCTTAGGCCTTGATTTACCTATCTCATAGTAAGTATATGTGCAGCGTTTTATACCAAGTGAATCTGCCACCTGTTGCTGTGTTAAACATGATTTCTTTCTTAAATATTTTAGCTTTTCCGATAAATCCATCAATAATGCCTTTCAAATAATGTTGTATTTTGTAAATATTATAAATAAATAAGAAAAATATGTCAATAATTATCACAATTAATTACAATGAAAATATTACAAATAGTAAATTAATTGACAAATTTATTACAAAATGCTACAATGTGTTTATTAAAACCAAGGAGTGATAGTTCAGTGAAAAAAGTAATATCTGTTTTATTATCTTTTGCTGTAATTATAAACATTTTTGCAATACTTTCGGCCGGCACATTTACTGCACAGGCTGCCGACTATGGGGAAACCTTGAGAAGTAAAGGCTTCCCTGAAAGCTATATTAATGATTTAGTAGCTCTTCACAATGCACATCCTAAATGGATTTTTGAGCCGCTTAAAACGAACCTTGATTTTCAGACCGCAGTAAACGGCGAGCGTAAAACTCATAAAAGCCAGCTTATTCAAAAGCTTTCAAGTACAAGCACATCTATGTACTGTGACTGTTCATCCTGCAAAAAGAACGGCAACTATGTTATTCAAGAGGGAAGCAGCTGGGTATCAGCATCTGAAACAGCAGTTAAGTATTATATGGACCCAAGGAATTTCCTGAATGAAAAAGAAATTTTCCAGTTTGAATCTATAGCATATGACGGAACGCAAACTCAGTCAGGTGTCGAAGCAATACTTAAAGGCACGTGGATGTACGATACGCCCATTTCATATTACAACACTGCAGGCAACTATGTAACATTAGCTTCAAAAATCACATATTCCGATTCTATTATGAGTTCAGCATTAAGAAGCGGTATGAGTGCCTACTATCTTGCATCAAAAATCAGGCAGGAAAACGGCGGAGCGACAGCATCTGCCTTAGCAGTAAGCGGCAAGACAAGTCCTTTCCAGGGTATATTTAACTACTACAATATCGGAGCAAATACCGGTGCACTTGACGGACTTGCATGGGCAGCAGGATACCTTAAGCTTGAAAAAAATGCAACGCTGTATTCAACCTACAACACCTCTACAGGCAAAGCCGGCGGAACGACAACTGCTCTTAAATCAGGTCAGTATATGACATGGATAGCAAACAAGGGCGACTATTTCCAGGTCAGACTTTATACTGAAAGCCCATATAAAGAGGGTGACAGTGGCTATATTTTAAAAAGTGACGTAAGAAAAACCTATACAAACTTAGCAGGTTCTACCGGCAGTGACTGGGGCAGACCATGGTATTCCCCTCACATTTCAATTTGTTTTGGTGCAATGTATATTGCCCAGAATTATAAAACACAGATGACAGGATATCTTCAGAAGTTCAACGTATCTCCCGCCTCATCTTCATTATACACTCACGAATATATGGCAAACGTTGCTGCGGCTGCGGCTGAGGCTGTAACAACATATAGTGGTTACAAAAACGCAAATATACTTGACGTTACAAAGACCTTTTCCATTCCCGTATTCAACAATATGCCCAACGACAACACCGAGAAAATGCTGACACCGGCTAATGTATCGGGACTTACAGCAACAGGTGCTGATTCAAAATCAATCACCGTTTCGTGGAATCCTGTTAGCGATGCAACAGGCTACCGTGTTGACGTTTATAAAGACGGCGCATATTCTTATTGCGGCATAACTTCAGGCACAACCTACACCATAAGCGGACTCACAGACTGTACCGGCTACAAAATAAGGGTCAAAGCTTATAAGACTGTTTCAGGTAAAAACTATTATAGTAATATATGGGCAGGAACTTCCTATGCAACAAGGGCAGTGAGAGTAAGTAATTTCCGTGCAAGCAGTATTAATTCCAATTCAATCACGCTTGTGTGGAATCAAAGAGCAGGTGCAACAGGCTACAGAGTATATATCTACGATACAGCGCAGAAAAAGGATGTTTTATATAAAGACATCAGCGGCGCAAGTAATACGTCAGTTACTGTAACAAATCTTAGTAGTAACACAACGTATCAATTTAAAATTTATGCTTACCTTACCTATGAGGGCAAGACCTACAACGGATACTGCAGTGAAGCGCTGAGCGTTTCAACAGGAGTAGTTTCAACAGGAGTACAGGTAGCTAATGTATCAGGACTTACGGCAACAGGTGCTGATTCAAAATCAATCACCGTTTCGTGGAATCCTGTAAGCGGCGCAACAGGCTACCGCGTTGACGTATATAAAAACGGCAGTTATTCATATTGCGGCATAACTTCAGGCACAACCTACACCATAAAGGGACTCACAAGCTGTACCGGCTACAAAATAAGAGTTAAGGCTTACAAGACTGTTTCAGGTAAAAACTATTACAGCAATATATGGGCAGGAACTTCCTATGCAACAAGGGCAGTGAGGGTAAGTAATTTCCGTACAACAGGCAGTAACAACGCTGCAATATACCTTGCATGGAATAAGACTTCAGGTGCTACGGGATATAGAGTATATATTTACGACACGGCACAGAAAAAGGACGTACTCTATAAAACGATTACCGGTGCAGGCAACACAACGCTTACAGTGCCTAACCTGAAAAACAATACAAAGTATCAGTTCAAGATTTATGCTTACCTCACCTATGAAGGCAAGACATATAACGGCTATTGCAGTAATGCGCTGAGCGCTTCGACAAAATACAATATGGTAACCGTCAACAGCGCTGCATCTAACAGCACAAAAAAGATAACCGTTAAATGGAACAAGGCTTATTACGCCTGCACAGGCTATGAGGTTATGTGGTCAACCACAAGCAATTTCTCAAGCAATTTCCTGTCCGTGTATGTAAACGGACAAAACACTCTTTCAACCACACTTACTACGGCTCAGAGCGGAAAATATTATTACGTTCGTGTCAGAGCTTACAAGACAGAAAATTCTAAAAAGACATATGGCTCCTGGAGTACTGTAAAGACAGTAAAGGTTAAATAAGGGCATAACAAAACACCCGATACCTCAGTTGAGGTATCGGGTGTTAAAATTTTTGTGATTTATTTTTATTTCATTGCCTTTACTTTATCAAAAGTATCAACGATTTCCCCTTCAGGTGCCGGTGTTACGAGTGATACGACTACATTAACAACAAGGCCAATGATGAATGCCGGAAGAAGCTCATAAACATTGAGTATGTCTGCAAGGCCTGCAATAACGTACTTCCATACAAATACCATTACGCCGCCGGCAATCATACCTGCAATAGCGCCGTATCTGTTTGAACGCTTCCAGAAGAGGGAAAGCAGCATAACAGGGCCGAATGCAGCGCCGAAGCCTGCCCAAGCAAATGATACGATGCCGAATACTGATGAGTTAGGATCCCATGCAATTACAACACCGATAACTGCAATAACGATTAAAACTACTCGTGCAACAACCATCTTTGCCTTTTCACTAAGATTAAGCTTGAAAAGGCCGCCGAGAATATTTTCAGACATTGAGGAAGATGCTGCAAGGAGCTGGCTGTCAGACGTTGACATCGTGCATGCTAAGATACCTGCAAGGATTACACCTGCGATAAGAGCAAAGAAAATGCCGTTTTGTGAAAGGAGAGTTGATATCTGGATAACGATTGTTTCGCTGTCTTCAAGCGGTGCGAGTGCATTGTTGTTAACCATTCCGAGACCGATAATACCAATCAAAACAGCGATGCTCATTGAAATTACAACCCAGATTGATGCAACACGGCGTGAAAGCTTAACCTTGCTTGCATCCTTAATAGCCATAAATCTGAGAAGAATATGAGGCATACCAAAGTATCCAAGACCCCAGGCAAGCGTTGAAACAATAGTAATCGGGCCGTATGGTGAAGATGCACCCGTCTCAGGATTATGCGTATTGAACATATCAAGATAGCCTGAGAGAGATTTTGCATTAAGCATAACAGCATCCCATCCGCCTGCCTGATTTATACCGAAAATAAGAACGATAATAAGCGCAATAGTCATTATTATTGACTGAATAAGGTCGGTTGTTGATGCCGCATTAAATCCGCCGAGTGACGTATAACCCACAATAATGATTGCAGATATAATCATAGCAAGATGATAGTCAACACCGAAAAGAGTTCCGAAAAGCTTGCCGCATGCTGCAAAGCCTGATGCAGTATACGGAACAAAGAACACGATAATAACGACTGCCGCAATCGCCATAAGAACTCTGCTGTTATCCTTATATCTGCGTGAAAAATAATCAGGTATCGTAATAGCACCGATATGGTCTGAATAATTACGAAGCTTTTTAGCAACGATAAGCCAGTTTAAGTAAGTACCTACAGCAAGACCTATAACCGTCCAGCCAACATCAGCAACACCTGAAAGGTATGCAAGACCCGGAAGACCCATAAGCAGATAGCTTGACATATCCGATGCCTCAGCACTCATAGCAGTTACGATTGGGCCAAGCTTTCTTCCGCCGAGATAGAAATCGCCGACATTGCTTGTACGTTTTGAGAAAATAGCGCCTATAATTACCATTACCACAAGATAAGCGGCAATGACGATCATAATACATATTTGCGCAGTTGTCATTTTAATTCCTCCATCCATTATGTAATAAAAGACATCGTGATAAAACACGATGTCCTATTTTAACATATTAAAGTGATAATGTAAAGAATAATATTATTACTTTTAAGTAACCATTGATTAATTAGTGGGTTGCTTTGAGCCTTATTACATTCCAGCTAAACGGCTTAAGCTCAGCAGTAAGAATATTACCGTCCATTTGAGGTACTGCGTTTGTATGAGGCTTAACAAACGGATTATCAATGCCGTTTTCGTCATTTTTATCATAACCGTCCATTGAAATAAACTCAAACGGCTTGTAGCCTTCAAAGTCCATTAAGTTCACGTCAAGCACAGCGCTGTCGTCAAGTGACTTATTAACGCAGAAAATTGTCATGCTTTCATTTTCCTCATCAAAGGTTGCAATAGCCTCTAAATAAGGGACGTCTGTAAATCTCTTTGTATCGTGCTTAGGGCAGCTTATAATCGGATTAAGAGCTGCTCCCCTGCCGAAATTGCTGAGATGCTCAAACGGATAGAATATAGTCTGCTTGAATATTCCACCGCCTGTCTGAGTGAAGATAGGTGCAATAACGTTTACAAGCTGCGCAAGGCAGGCAATTTTAATTCTGTCGCAATGGCGAAGCAGAGTTATGAGCATTGAACCAACGACAAGCGCATCCTCAAAATTATATATATCCTCAAGTCTCGGAGGTGCAATCGACCAGCGTTCATACGGCGCATTGTTTGAATGATACCAGACGTTCCACTCGTCAAAGGAAAGATTTATCGTTTTCTTTGAACGCTTTTTTGCCTTGACATAATCGCACACGCAAAGAACTGTATGTATAAATTCCTCAAGTTCTAAGGTCTGAGCCAAAAAGGACTCTGTGTCTCCGTCGTGGTTTCCGTAATACTGGTGGAGGGATACGTAGTCAACACTGTCATATGCAATGTCGAGTGATTCAGCCTCCCACTCGCCGAAGGTACTTGAATTTCTGCTTGATGAGCCGCAGAGAACAGTCTCAATCGAACCGTCAGTCCATTTCATCATTTTTGAGGCTTCAAGCGCAACTCTGCCGTATTCCTTTGCAGTTTTTGCGCCCATCTGCCAGCCGCCGTCCATTTCGTTGCCAAGGCACCAGAGCTTGATATCCCAAGGCTTTTCATAGCCGTGAGCCCTTCTTAAATCAGACCAAGCCGATCCGCCCTTGTGGTTTGTATATTCAACAAGATTTCTTGCTTCTTCAGGACCGCGTGTGCCAAGGTTTACCGCCATCATACATTCGGTATTTGCCTTTTCGCACCATTTCATAAATTCGTTTGTGCCGAAATAGTTAGGCTCGGTAGTACCCCATGCAAGCTCAAGACGCTTCGGTCTGTTTTCAACAGGTCCTACTCCGTCCTCCCAATTATAACCTGAAACGAAGTTACCGCCCGGATAGCGAACGATAGGAACGTTAAGCTCCTTTACAAGCTCGATAACGTCGCCTCTGAAACCGTCCTCATCTGCTGTTTTGTGGTCAGGCTCATAGATACCGCCGTAAACAGCTCTGCCTAAATGTTCAATAAATGAGCCGTAAATTCTCTTGTCAATCTCGCCTATTTTAAATTCCTTGGCAAGTGTCATTTTTGCTTTCATAATAATAATCTCCGTAATTTTATAGTGGTCTGAAGGCGTCTGCGCCGTGCTTACATACAGGACAAACAAAGTCCTCAGGAAGCTCGTCGCCCTCGTGAACATATCCGCATATTTCACAAATATAGCCCTTCTTTTTTGCGGGCTGTGGCTTAGGCTTGATGTTATCAAAATAATACTGATATGTCACTGATTTTTCATCAGAAAGAACCTGTGCTTCAGTCACCTCTGCAATAAAGAGTGTATGCGTACCGCAATCAACCTCCTCAAGAACCTTGCCTGAGAAAAATGCATTTGTAAACTGAGGGATATAAACAACGCCGTTTTCACCCCTCGGCATAGTGTCGCCCATAATTTTATCTGTGTCTTTTCCGCTCTTAAAGCCGTAATGTTGGAACAGAGTAAACGGCACTTTTTCTGTTAAAACTGACACGTTGAACACACCGGTTTTCTTAATCATATCGTGTGTGTAATTATTCTTGTTGACGGCGATTGAGATACGCAAAGGCATATCAGCCACCTGCTGAGCTGTATTGATAATACAGCCGTTATCCTTTTCACCATCACGTGCAGTTAAAACAAAAAGTCCATAAGTCAACTTAAAAGCAGATGCTTTTTCAATCATTTTAATCACCTTTTGTACAGAAAAATTTATTTTGTTGTTGAGCCGAAACCGCCGTCTCTTACGCCGTCGGTATCATCATCAACCGTTATGCCAAACTGAGTAAAGATACCCTGAGCAAAACCGTCGCCTGCAGATACAGTTGCAACGTGTCCGTCATCGTGAGCATCACAGCTGATTTTTATCATAATGTGACCCTCGTTTGAGGAATTATAATAATCTGAATCAATAATACCCACTGTGTTGTCGAGCTGGCATCTGTGCTTGAAGCCGAGACCTGAACGAGGATAAATTGAAAGCACCCATCCCTCGTCAATCCTTGAACGGATACCCGTTGGAACAAGCGTAGACTTCCCCCTAACAAAAGTAACATCTGCAGGGGCATAAAAGTCATAGCCGGCCGAGCCTGTTGTTGCTCTCTTCGGCAGTTTTATGCTGTCATAAACGGCCTTTACATCTTCAGTCTCAGGGAAATTTTTGAGCCAGTCCTTTTCAAACTGCTCAAAGGAAACCTTTTCAAATTCAGCAATTTTGTTCATAGCGTACTCCTATAAAATGTATAGGGTTCGAATCTCCCAACCCTAAGTTTTACAAGTACATATTACCATATAAAAATAAATAAAACAATGCCAAATTGTCTTTTTTTCAGACAGAGGCATTGTTTTTCAATCATAAACCGAAACTTACACTGAGCGCCTGATTTACCTTTCCCATATCGCTCGTATCAAGGCTGCCCATCTTTTCTTTAAGCCGTCTTTTATCAATGGTGCGCACCTGCTCAAGAAGAACGACACTGTCCTTTGCAAGTCCGCAATTTCTTGCATCGACCTCAATATGCGTCGGCAGATTATTTTTATCTCTCTGAGAGGTAATGGCGGCGGCAATGACCGTTGGTGAAAACTTATTACCGACATCATTTTGAACAATCAAGACAGGTCTGACACCGCCCTGCTCGGAACCAACAACGGGACTTAAATCAGCATAGTAAATTTCGCCTCGTTTGATTAACAATTAAATCACCTTCATAAAATTCTTCCGTCTTCAGGGTGATAGAAAAATATTAAAATCAGTATTAACTTTACCACCCTTTACTTTCAAAATTAGCATTGCCAGATTTTATCCGTCCTATTCCATTATATGTAAATTCTTTTTTAAGGTTTTTTGTCAAATAACAATTTTTTTAATATTTCATAAAATGAATTAGTAGGCAAAGCAAATCAAATCTGAACCGTGTTTGGTTTTGATTTGCCTAAACGAAAGGAGAAAAATTATGGATAATTATGTTGACCTTTTTAAACCAAGCTTTTTGAAAAAGGATCAGCGTCCTGCATTACCTGCCGACGCTACAGTAACTATGTCCTACGTTCCTTTACAGCTTGAGACTATAACATATGATTTAGACAAGGGACTTGACAACGGAACAATATTCCCGGTACTCAACAAACCGTTTTCAGGAAGGATGGTAAAAAAAGTATGAGTATGAATAAAAATAAGCTTTTAAGAAGAGTAAGCGAGCTCGGCTTTGCTATGCACGAGTTCAGACTTTTTTTGGATACACATCCTGATGATACAGACGCATTGGAGCTTTTTAACAGCTATAAGAAAAAGTATGAGGCGGCAAAAGAGGAGTACGAAAAAGAGTTCGGTCCTCTCACACTCAACGGCTATAACACAGACGAGTGGCTAAAAAACCCATGGCCGTGGGATAATGCTGATAACTAATAATAATTAATTAAAAAAAGAGTACAAGGTCATTAAGACTTTGTACTCTTTGCATTTTACCAATTTCTTCTTTGCGGTGGTGGGAGATAATCATCAGGTGGATTTTCATTTTTCTCACCACGATTAATTTTTTGCTGACGGCGTTTCTTTTTCTTCTTGTTATTATTCATAATCAGGAAGATGTACACTATAACAAGTAAAACTATCGCCACCACAGCAATCTTAACTGCTGTTGAGCCAAAGAACGCCTTAATAGCATTGATAACCTTTAAAAAGGTTGAAAGTTCAATATCCTTTGCAGCAACCAGCTCAACTGTTGCTATAACCTCATCACCGTAAATTACATTAGCCTTGCAGACGTCCTGACCCTTTGTAACGGGCGCTTTTAAAACCTCCGGCTTGTCCACCGCCTGAATGATAACTGCGGACTTGTCAAGCGCCGCAGGCACGATAACGTTTGCATCAGCCTTTGCAACAAGCTGAACGCTGTCGGCATCCTTTCCATCCTCGACCGTAATCTCACTCAAAACCTCATTTTCGCTTATGAGGGTTGTATATTTAAGGCTGTCAAACGCCCACTCAAAGAGCGACTTGGCATCAACGAATGAGCATTTTGTTTCATACGATTCGCCGTTTATTTTCTGCCTTGGTGACTTTAGAACAACGGCAAGATAATTGTAGCCGTCCTTTGAGGCCTTAGTAACTACGCAGTATTCAGCCTCCTCAGTAGAGCCTGTTTTAATACCCTGTGCATATTCGTAATAATACGTTATATAGCCACGATGGAGCATCTGGTTTGTGTGAGGTAAAACCATATTTTTATACTCTACTTCAGTAGCAGTTGAATATCTGACAAAATCTGCGTTTTTTAGCGCCGCAAGAGTTATCGTTGCCACATCACGTGCAGTCGTATAATGATTAGCGTCGTGCAGTCCGTCGGGATTTACAAAATTCGTATCCTTACAACCGAGTGACTGAACGTATTTGTTCATCTCAGCAACGAAAGCATCAATTGAGCCTGAAACGTATTCTGCAAGAATTTCACAGGCATCACAGGCTGAATGTACCATCGCAAGATACAAAAGCTTATCAATCGTAAGCTCCTCACCGACTGATATTCCTGCCACCTGTGCACCTGAGCCAAGAAGTGCATCAAAGGCAGTCTGGCTCATCTTGGTCGTAGCCTGTAAATCTTTAACGTTATTAAGCACAACCATTGCCGTCACAATCTTTGTAAGCGATGCAGGATAAAGCCTTTCATCAATATTTTTCTGTGCCACGACGGGATATGAATCGTCGTCAAGATTTATGAGCATATAAGCCTCGGCATAAATGTCTCTGTCAGGAGTATAGGTGGCGGCATTTGCCGACACAAACGGCACACAAAACAGTGACGTAAACAAAACTATAACGGTTAAAATATAAGAAAGTGTTCTTTTCATAGACTTGACACCTTTATCAGAAAAATATATTATATTAATAGTTTATCATCTTTTAATGCTCTTTTAAAGAGTATTTTATATTTTTTTGGAGAAATTTATGATTTATATTACAGGCGACACTCACGGTGATATTTCCTGCTTTAAAAACCCAAAGCTCTCAAAGCTTGGTGAAAAGGATATACTTATCGTTTGCGGTGATTTCGGCTTCATCTGGGATCCGGAAAACCCGACAGAGAAAAAGAATATGGAGTGGCTTAAAAAGAGGAAATACACCATTTGCTTTGTTGACGGAGCGCACGAAAACTTTGACGTTTTAAACTCCTATTCCCCTTATCGCTGGAAGGGCGGAAACACTCACAAAATCGCAGATAACATTTATCATCTTATGCGTGGTGAGGTATTCTCTTTTGAGGGGAAAACCTTCTTCGTTATGGGCGGCGGTGAGAGTGACGACGCCTTTATGCGTGAAAAGGGTGCAAGCTGGTGGGAGGATGAGCTGCCAAATGCAGAGGAGCTGAAAAGCGGTATCGCAAACCTCAATGATACCGAAAAAAATATCAACTATATTCTCACCTATGAGGCGCCAACAATCGCAAAGGATATCCTCAAACAGCGTACAAATCAGAATATTATCATCACACCGCTTAACACATATTTGCAGGAAATAATGCACAACGTTGATTATATGCATTGGTATTTCGGCTCGCTTCATATCGACCTTAATATCAGCAAAAAAATGACTGCGGTATTTAATGAATTTATACAGGTATCATAAACAGACTCTTGAAAAAGCGCATAAGCGTGCCGAAATTCTATTTAATACGAATTCTATAAGTAGAGATAACCCCGTCGCTATGACGTGGGAAATAATAATATAAATATTAAGAAAACAGGCGAGAACATCGAGTTCTCGCCTGTTTTGGCACTTTCCGTTTTT
>JAFLSA010000026.1 GCA_022511185.1 Eubacterium sp. | reverse complement strand
TAACAAGCTCGTTTTTCCACAAAGGGAGCTTATCCTTTTGCTCCTGTGTGAACTGTTCATCAATATCGTGATAGATTTCATCAGCGGCAGCGGCAACTATTTCAATGTTACTGCTGTCATTCTTTTTGATTTCTTCTTCAACATACTTAACGGTTTCCTCTTCGGGAGCACCGCCCCTGTCGCCTATACCGTGGAATATGTATGTCCAGTCCAAATCGTACTTTTCATTTTCCTTAAACTTATTTAAAACAAAATCCCAGTCGCGAAGCTTTTTGAGTGTGAAATAATAATCGTGAGGATTGCAGCTTGCGTAAATCTCATTACCGTCAACGCCCTGCCATCTGCCGATATCAAACGGCACACCGTAGGCACTGCCCCACGCAAGTTTCTGAGTAGTAAAGCCCATAAGATTTGCATGGCGTGCAATACTCGGAAGCGCCCAGCCAAAGCCGAAGCAGTCGGGCAGATAGATATCAACAGAGCGCTTTCCGAAAGTCTTATCAAAATAGGAATTGCCGAAAAGAATGTTTCTGAAAAGAGCCTCAGGTGACGGAATATTAACGTCACCGTTTTCAAATGCAGAGCCACAGACGTTCCAGCGGCCTGCCTTAACGTACTCCTTCATTTTTTCAAAAAGCTCAGGATAATACTCTTCCATAAGCTCATATCTGTATGTACCCTCAAAAGAGAAGGTATAGGTAGGATATTTTTCAAACAGCTTGAAATTATCCACCAGAGTGTTATAAATGTATCTGCTTATGGTTTCTTCAAAATCCCAGCTCCATACGGTGTCAAGATGTGCAGTTGCGACGGTATAAATTTTCTTTTTATCAGACATAGCTTTATCCTCAATTCGTAAGATTTATTGGGGTGGGTTGCCTTAAACAGCAACAATATTTACAAGCTTACCGGGTACGTAGATTTCTTTTTTAATAGTCTTACCATCAATTGCGGCTGCGATTTTTTCGTCAGCCTTTGCAAGAGCGAGAACCTCATCCTTAGTAATATCAACAGGCACTGTGATGCGAGAACGTACCTTACCCATAAACTGAAGGACGATTTCAACTGAATTTTCCTTAGTTTTTTCCTCGTCAAACTCTGGCCACTGAGCCTCGTTTACCATACCGCCAAAATCCATTACCTGCCACATTTCCTCGGTAATATGCGGAGCAAACGGGTTAAGGAGAATTGTGAGTGTTTTAAGCTCAGCCTTATTTACGCCCTTTGCAAACATCTCGTTTACAAGGCTCATCATTGCGGCAATTGCAGTGTTGCACTTGAGGTTATCAATATCCTCAGTTACCTTTTTGATTGTCTTGTGCATAATCGGCTCAAGCTCAGCTGAATATGCGTCGCCATCCTTAACAATATCCTGTAAATTCCAGAAACGCTCAAGGAAACGTTTACATCCCTTGATTGAATCACTGTTCCAAGGTGCAGCCTTTTCAAAGTCGCCTATGAACATTTCATAAAGGCGCATTGTGTCGGCACCGTACTGGTCAACAATATCATCAGGATTTACAACGTTGCCCCTTGATTTTGACATTTTTTCGCCGTTTTCACCGAGAATCATACCGTGTGAGGTACGCTTTGCATACGGCTCTTTAGTAGGAACAACGCCGATATCGTAAAGGAATTTATGCCAGAAGCGTGAATAAAGCAGGTGAAGCGTTGTGTGCTCCATACCGCCGTTGTACCAATCAACAGGACCCCAGTATTTTACTGCCTCAGGTGAAACGAGCGCATTGTTGTTATGCGGATCCATATATCTTAAGAAATACCATGAGGAGCCGGCCCACTGTGGCATTGTATCTGTTTCTCTCTTTGCAGGCTTGCCGCAGCAAGGACATTTTGTATTAACCCAGTCGGTCATCTTTGCAAGCGGTGACTCGCCTGTATCAGTCGGCTCATATGAGTCAACCATTGGAAGTCTTAACGGAAGCTCGCTTTCAGGCACAGCAACGTATCCGCAATCCTCACACTTGATAATCGGAATAGGCTCGCCCCAATATCTCTGACGAGAGAATACCCAGTCACGAAGCTTGAAATTCACCTTCTGATGACCCTTACCCTCTTTGGTAAGCCAATCAGTAATAGCAACCTTTGCTTCCTCAACGCTCATACCTGTGAGGAATGAAGAATTGACAAGTTTGCCTGTGTAGCAGTCTGTAAAGGCTTCATTTTCAACGCCGACCTCTGAGCCTGCGACTACCTCGATAATAGGCAAATCAAATTTCTTTGCAAACTCCCAGTCACGCGTATCATGAGCAGGTACAGCCATAATTGCGCCTGTACCATATGACGTGAGAACGTAGTCTGAAATGAAGATTGGAATTTCAGTATCATTAACAGGATTGATGCCCTTAACACCTTCAAGGCATACACCTGTCTTATCCTTGTTAAGCTCAGTACGCTCAAAATCCGACTTATGAGCAGCCTCGTCCTGATACTTGCGTACCTCGTCAAGATTTGAAAGCTTATCTGCCCACTTTTCAATGAGAGGGTGCTCCGGTGAAATAACCATATATGTAGCACCGAAAAGAGTGTCAGGTCTTGTTGTATAAACTGTGAGAGTATCTCCGAGAGTTGTACCGAAATCAACCTCAGCACCTGTTGAACGGCCGATCCAGTTCTTCTGCTGAACCTTTACTCTGTCAATGAATTCAAGGTCATCTAAATCGTCAACAAGCCTTTGTGCATACTCAGTAATTTTGAGCATCCACTGGCTCTGATTCTTTCTTATAACCTCACTGCCGCAACGCTCGCATACGCCGTTGACAACCTCTTCATTAGCAAGCACACACTTGCAGGAGGTACACCAGTTGACAGCCATTTCCTTTTTATAAGCAAGTCCCTTTTTGAAAAGCTGGAGGAAAATCCACTGTGTCCACTTATAGTATGACGGATCGGTGGTGTTAATCTCTCTTGTCCAGTCAAAAGAGAAGCCGAGTGCCTGAAGCTGTGACTTAAAGTGGGCAACGTTGTTCTTAGTTACCTCCTCAGGATGAATATGATTTTTGATAGCAAAATTCTCGGTTGGCAGACCAAAAGCGTCCCAACCCATAGGATAAAGAACGTTGTAACCCTGAAGTCTTTTTTTACGGGCAACGATATCAAGTGCCGTATATGAGCGTGGATGACCTACGTGAAGTCCCTGTCCTGACGGATAAGGAAACTCAACAAGGCAGTAAAATTTCGGCAGGGTGTAATCCTGCTTTGCGGCAAAGGTGTTTTCGCTGTACCAGACGTTTTGCCATTTTGCTTCAATCTTTTTAAAATTGTAATCCATAGTATATTAATCCTCCAAATAATCTGTAATATCTATTTTTTCTCCATCTTCCCATAAGCGTTCGAGCTGGTAAAAATCCCTCTGATCCTTATAGAAGATGTGAACAACTACCGAATTATAATCAAGGCAGACCCAAGGTGAATTTCTGCCCTCAATATGATGCGGAGTAATCCCCTGCTCCTCAAGCTTAAACTCAACCTCTTCTGCAAGCGACTTAACCTGAGTTGAGCTTGTACCTGTTGCGATAACAAAATAGTCGGCGATTATCGTTAAATCAGTAATTCCTATTACCTGAATATTTTCGCCCTTTTTGCTGTCGATTGCTTTGACAGCTTCTTTAACAATTTCCTGTGCGTTCATCTGTTCACTATCCTTTTTATTCATTAAAATAAGTGTTTATTATCCAGTTATATGCGTTTACAGTTTCGGGGTGCAGTATTTTACCCTTTTTTATAACGGACTTTATTGTATAGCGAGTGGCATACAAAAGTCCCTCTGCCTTACCTTCCTCGACCTTTCGGCGCATTATATCAACGTCTTCATAATCGCGGTCGGCAGATATGAAATCGGCAAGATAAATTATCTCGTCCATAAGGCTCATATTTGCCCTGCCCGTTGTGTGATACCTGATTGCATCAAGTATTTCTTTATCTTCAATGCCAAGAACTGCCTTTGCATATGCCGAGCCTGATATCTGATGATAAAACTTTTTACGGTTTTTCTCCAAGTCCGTTATAGTCATACCGGCTTTTTCAATTATTTCAAGCTGTTCAGACTTTGTGCTTTCTTTCATTATATCGTGCAGTATGCCGGCAACCTCTGCCTTTTCCTCGTCAGCGCCGTACCGTCTTGCAAGCTCCTTTGCACTTTCGGCAACACATAGAGAATGATAAAATCTGTAATCAGATAATCGCTCTCTTATAACTGTAGTATATTCCTTAATATTATACACTGTAAAGTCCCTTTTCAAAAATATATTCACAAACTCTTTTCGGCACTAAGGCTGAGATTTCCTCACCATTTTTGATCTTATCCCTGATTTCACTTGAGCTGAACCTTATAACAGGATAGTTTGCAATAAAATACTTGTCCTTTTCAAGTCCGTCAAGTGATTTTGCATAGTCATATAATTCCTGCTTTTCCTGCTCGTTTTCACGTGCAGAGGTGCAGAGCGTGACCATATCAAGTATTTCTTTATACTTATACCAAAGATGAAAGGTTAAAAACTGGTCAGCACCGATTATAAGATAAATTTCACTGTCGGGATAAAGCTCTTTAACTGATAACAGCGTATCATACGTGTATGATTTTCCCTGCCTGTGAAATTCAATGTCCGACACCTCAAATGAAGAATTGTCCTGAGTAGCAAGACGTACCATTTCAAGCCTGTCATTTTGCGACACGAGATAATCTGCTGTTTTGTGAGGCGGAATAGACGTGGGGATAAAAATAATTTTATCTAGATGCAGGCTTTCATAATAGTTTTCCGCCAAGGCTAAATGACCGTTATGGATAGGATTAAAGGCTCCGCCAAATATACCTATCTTCATTTTAACGTCCTCGGAATTTAGGTCTGTCATAAACGGCATAAGGGTTCTTTGCCTCTTTTTCTCTCTGGCGCTGTCTTTTGCCCTTAATCTTTACCTTCTTTTTTGCAACTGCCTTTGCCGTGCCTGAACCTCTCTTCTTCTTTTTCTCGGCAATTCTTTCCTCGTCAGCCTCACGGTATAAAACGATGATACCGCCGATAACCTGAATAACCTCAGCACCGAGCGGTGCGGCAATCGCCTGCGCAAGCTCCTTTGGAGTCTGCGGTGCAGTTTCAAGATGAACTCGTATTTTTATAAGCTCTCTTGCATCAAGAGTATCGTCAATCTGCGTCAAAAGGTTATCGCTGATACCCTCCTTGCCGATCTGAATAACAGGCTCTAAACCGTTCGCCTTTGCTCGCCACTGAGCTCTTTCTTTAGAAGTCATATATGTTTCTCCAATTCCTTTGTTAGAAGTCTGAGTGCATTTCCTCTGTGGCTGATTTTGTCCTTTTCCTCAGCCGTATATCTGCCGAAAGCCTTGCCGTCAACGATAAACAGAGGGTCATAGCCGAAGCCCTCATTTCCGTCACGCTCAAAGCCGATTAGGCCCTGACATTCACCACGAACAACGATTTCACGTCCGTCAGGGAATGTACAGCAAATAGCACAAACGTAATAAGCCGTGCGCTTTTCAAGCGGGACACCCTCTAATTTTTCAAGAAGTAAATCGTTATTCTTTTCGTCATTGCCGTGCCCGCCTGAAAAGCGTGCCGAAAAGATACCCGGAGCGCCGTCAAGATAATCAACGCAAAGGCCTGAATCATCAGCAATTGCAGGCATATTCGTTTCCCTGCAAGCTGCGTGCGCCTTGATTTTTGCATTATCCTCAAAGGTTTCTCCGTCCTCCTCGACGTCCTCAAGGGTTATGCCAAGCATTTTGGCTGTCACTACGTTAATTCCAAGCGGAGAGAGAATTCTCTGCATCTCCGCAAGCTTTTTCATATTATTGGTTGCAAGAATAAAATCCATTACTTTTCCTCGTTAGTTATAAAATCTGTAATATCTTTGTCGTCTTCGGGTACTTTTGCATCAAAGAGAGCAGAGGCAAACGCATCGGCATCAAACGGCTGTAGGTCCTCAATCTTTTCGCCAACGCCGACAAATTTAACAGGAACGTCAAGCTCATTATTGATAGCAAGAACAACACCGCCCTTTGCAGTACCGTCAAGCTTTGTGAGGACAATACCTGTTATACCTGCCGCCTCCTTGAAGTCCTTTGCCTGATTAACGGCATTCTGACCTGTCGTGGCATCAAGCACCAAAAGAATTTCCTTAGATGCATCGGGAAGCTCCCTTTCAATTACACGCGAAATCTTGTTAAGCTCGTCCATAAGGTTTTTCTTATTATGAAGTCTGCCTGCCGTATCAATGATGATTACGTCACAGTTTCTCGCCTTGCCTGCCTGTATTGTGTCATAGACAACTGCCGCAGGGTCAGAGCCCTCAGCGTGCTTAATGAGGTCAACCTCTGCTCTGTCAGCCCATACCTGAAGCTGTTCGATAGCAGCGGCACGGAAGGTATCTGCAGCGCCGAGAATAACCTTTCTGTTCTGCTCCTTAAGGCGAAGTGCAAGCTTGCCTATAGTAGTAGTTTTACCGACTCCGTTTACGCCTATCATCAAAATGATTGACGGCTTTGAACGAAGCCTGAGATAGCTACCGCCCCAGACAACACCTGAAACGATATCCTTCATCGTTTCCCTTACCTGCTTAACGTCCTTGATTCTATCATTTTCAATCTTATTTTTAAGGTCACGAATTATACGCTCGGCCGTCGGCATACCGACGTCACCCATAATGAGTATCTCCTCAAGCTCGTCAAAAAGCTCGTCGGCAATTTCCTCATACGATTCCATTACCTCGTCCATCTGAGCGGTGATACCCTCATCTCGTGTCTTTTTAAGTCCTTTTTTGAACATTGAAAAAATGCCCATTGTTTCACTCTCCTAAGTGGATTTAATTTATATAGCGTTTTATTGCACTAAGCCTCTAAGCCCATCTGAGCGGCAAGCTCAGCAGTCTGAAGCTCAATAAGTTTTGATACACCCTTTTCCTGCATTGTAACACCGTAGAGAACGTCTGCCTCCTCCATAGTGCCGCGCCTGTGGGTGATTGAAATAAACTGAGTTCTATCAGTCATCTTGCGCATATACTTTGCAAATCTTTCAACGTTTACGTCGTCCAAAGCTGCCTCAACCTCGTCATAGATACAAAACGGAGCAGGCTGAACCTTAAGTACGCTGAACAGAAGTGCCATAGCCGCAAGTGACTTTTCGCCGCCTGAGAAAAGGTTGATGTTCTGAACTGATTTTCCCGGTGGCTGAATTTTAATTTCAATTGGAGATTCAAGGCAGTTGTCCGGCTGTTCAAGAACGATTTCACCGTTACCGCCGCCGAAGAAATCAGCAAAGCTAATCTTAAATTCCTGATTGATTTTGTTGAATTTTTCAAGGAATTTTTCACTCATTGAGGCTGTTAAGTCCTCAATGATTTTCAAAAGCTCATTCTTTGATTTTTCAACGTCGTCAATCTGTTCCTTTAAAAACTCGTATCTTTCGGATACTTCCTTGTATTCCTCAATTGCGCCGACGTTTATCGAGCCTAAATTCTTAATAGCAACCTTGATTTCGTGAAGTCTCTTTTTCGCCTCTGACATATCCTCAATTTCAATGTTCAGCGCCTCAGCCTCACGCTTTGTGAGCTCGTACTGCTCAAAGAGCATATCGTTAAGCTCATCATACTCTTTTCTCATTGCTATTTTACGCTCATCAAGACGAACAAGCTCAGCCGAGAGCTTTTCTCTTTCCTGTCCCTTGTTGCGCTCTAAGAGCCTGAGCTCGCCTGAACGCTTTTCAAAAGAGTTACGTTTTTCTATCTGCTCAGTTTCGTTTTCGTCAGATTCCTTTGCCTTTTCACGAAGAGCCGCCGCCTTAGCCTTAACGTCATTTATCTGTGAAAGAAGTGTATTATTTCGCTCTTTAATTGTGACAATTTCTTCCTCAATTGACTTAACTCTGTCACTCTGCGTGCTTTTTCTAATTTCAAGCTCCTCGATTGAAAGCCTTGCAGTTTCCGTATCCTTTGCAAGTGTTACAAGCTCAAGGTTAATTTCTTCACTCTTTTGCCTGTACTCGTCACGCTTTGTGAGTATTTCCTGAGCATTGCCTGTTGCCTTTGCAAGCTCTTTTTCAGCATCGGCAATCTGCTTTTCAATCTCCTTAGCCTGTTTTTCACCCTCGGCATTTGACTTTTCAAAAAATGCAATTCTTTCCTGTGCGTTGTCTTTTTCAGCAGTAAGAGAATTTTTCTGTGCAAGTGCTCCGTCAAGCTTTTCACAAATCAGCCTATGCTCACCCTGTGCACGAATAAGCTCCTCTTTAGCCTGCTGCAAATCAACCTCAGCACCCTGAAGCTCTGCGCCTGCATAATTTGCATCTTCTAAAGCTGTCTTGAATTCTGCCTTCAGCTTTTCAACAGCTTTCTCAATCTCCTTAGCCTGAGTGTTCAGCTCGTCAATCATATTGGCACGTGAGAGGATTCCTGCACCCTTTGACTGCGAGCCACCTGTCATTGAACCGCCGGGATTGATAACCTGACCGTCAATCGTGACAAGCTTAAATCTGTTTGAATATCTCTTTGCAATACCGATTGCGCAGTCCATATCCTCAACAATTACAACTCTGCCAAGCAGGTTTGAAACGATATCCCTGTATTCCTTTTTACATTCAACAAGGTCTGAGGCAATCGCAACAAAGCCTAAGTTATCGTCAAGATTTTTTTCGTCAAGCTCTCTTGGCTTAATATTCGTAATCGGCAGAAATGTTGCTCTGCCCAAATGATTATTTTTAAGGTAGTAAATCGCACGCTTTGCATCAGCCTCGTTAGTTGTAACAATATTCTGCATAGCCGCACCGAGTGCAACCTCAACTGCGACTGAATATTCGTTATCAACCGTAATCAGCTGAGAGAGCGGACCGTGAATACCTGAGAGTGCTTTGCTCTGCGACTGCTTCATTACAGCCTTAACGGCGCCCGAAAAGCCCTCCATATTCTTTTCAAGGTCTGAAAGCATTTTTGCCCTTGACTGCTTTTGAGAAAGTTCAAGACTCGCCTTTTCCAAATCAGCTTTTATCTTATCAGCCTTTTTGGTTTTGCTTTCAAGCTTCAGGCGGAAGCCTGCAAGGGAGTTATTGTTTTCGTCAATTCTTTCCTGTAGGAATTTTATGTTCTCATCACGCTCAGCCTTTTGTGATTTTGCAATTTCAAGCTCTTTGTCACATTCGCTGATAGCACTGTCAACTGTGTTTTGTCGTGACTTGATTTCCTCAATTGATGAAGCCGCCTTTGAGCACTGCACCTTGCAGTCGGAAAGCTCAAGCGTAAGGGCAGTAATCCTCTGATTAAGCTCAACAGACAGCTTTGAGAATTCCTCATTTGATGAAATAAGCCTTTGCATTTCATCGCTTACTGCTTTAAGCTCTTCTCTTTTATTTTCAAGCAATACTTCATTATCTGAAATAAGCTGTTTCTTTTCCTCAATCTGTGCGTCAATAGACGTGTTCGCATCGTCTGCAATGCCAATGTCGCTTTTTAATCTTTCTATTGTTTCATTATTATGCTTAAGAGTTGTTTCAAGGACTGAGGCATCTGCATCTCTGCGCAAGGCCTCCTCCTCATACGCTTTTGAGCCTATGCGTATCTGCTCAATTTCAATATTGATTGAGGCAGTTTTTTCAAGGATTTCCTCAATCTCGACTTCAATACTTTTAAGCTCCTTTTCGCAAACCTCATATGATGCATTTGCGGCATCAATTTTATGCTCCTGTTCCCTGAGCTCATTTGTGAAGCGGTTAATTTTATTAATCCACACACCTATTTCAAGTGTTTTCTTTTCCTCAGCAAGCTCTAAAAACTGAGCCGCTTTTTCGCTCTGTTTTTTAAGAGGACCCACACGATTTTCAAGCTCGCCTAAAATATCAAGCAGTCTTACAAGATTTTCCTGTGCCTGATCAAGCCTGCGTGTTGCGTCAGTTCTCTTGTGACGGAAAAGTGAGATACCTGCTGCTTCCTCAAAAAGCTCGCGCCTGTCCTCATTTTTCTGTGAAATGATAGAGTCAATTTTACCCTGACCTACCATTGAATAGCCGTCTGAACCGAGACCTGTGTCCATAAAAAGCTCGTGGATATCACGGCGGCGAACAACCGCACCGTCAATTTTATATTCGCTTTCACCTGAACGGTAGTAACGCCTTGAAACAGTTACAAGCTCGCCTTTATCCTTAAGAGTATGGTCGGAGTTATCAAGAGTAAGCTGTACCTGCGCAAATCCGAGTGCCTTTCGTGATGACGTTCCGCCGAAAATGACGTCCTCCATCTTCGATCCGCGAAGGGACTTAGTGCTTGTTTCGCCAAGCACCCAGCGAACGGCATCGGAAATATTACTCTTTCCCGAGCCGTTAGGGCCTACAACTGCAGTAATACCCTTGCCGAAATTCAGTTGAGTTTTGTCAGGGAAGGACTTAAAGCCTTGCATTTCAAGTGTTTTTAAAACCATTTATTTTATCCTCAATTCGTCAACGTCAAGTCCGTTGTCGGTAATAATTTTTACGTTATATCCCCTTTCAATCAGGAGATAAATATTGCTTTTGTTATTGCCCTTTAGCTTTGAAAGGGACTTTGGATTAACAAAAACCTGATAATCTGCCGGTGGCAGTTTTAATATTTTTTCAACCATTATGCGTGATTTTACAAGCTCGCCAAAGCTGTCGTGAAAGCCGCCTACAAGCATATTTTCTTTAATATCCTTGCTTGAATGAAGTCCGAGACGGATAATTTTTATTCCTGCTTTTTCAAACATAGGGACAAGCTTTGCACAAAGCTCTGCAGAATCATCGGCGTTAAGAGGCTTATATTTCTCAGCTAAATAAAGTTCTGCAAGATATGTACCTTTAAGCACCACAGTCGGATAAATTCTCACAGTTGCAGGGGCAATGTCAATTATTTTTCTTGCTGTTTCAAGTGCCTTTTCTTCTGTGTCCTTATAAAGACCCGTCATCATCTGGAGACCAAGCTCAAAGCCGTACGACTTAATAAGCTCTGATGCGTTAATAACGTCCTGTGCCGTATGCCCTCTTCTGTTTGCCAAAAGCACTTCATCGTCCATACTCTGTGCGCCAAGCTCAATTGATGTGACGCCGTATTCTTTGAGTATGCCGAGCACCTCATCATCAATGCAGTCAGGACGAGTGGAAACTCGAATACCCTTAACCTGTCCGCTTTTCACATAGGGGTAAGCAGCCTTTAAAAGTGTGAGCATATACTCCCTGTCAATAGCAGTAAACGAACCGCCGAAAAAAGCAATCTCGTAATCATATCCTTTTTTTCTGAGTGCTGTCTCCACAGCATTTTTAACATCTTCGGCTGTCGGTGCACTGTCCTGTCCAGTAATAGTTTTTTGATTACAAAAGGAGCAGGCACAGGGACAGCCCTGATGCGGTACAAAAATACTTATATTTCCTCGTCGCATAATCCCATCAAAATGAGTGCTTCTTTGGCAGCCGCCTGCTCTGCACTCTTTTTACTCTTTCCCTTTCCTCTGCCTATAGCGTTTGAATTCAATCTGACCTCAGCCTCGAATACTTTATTGTGGTCAGGGCCTGATTCGCCTACAAAAACATAATTCACGCTCTGGTCAGGATTCTGCTGAATAACCTCCTGAAGAATCGTTTTGTAATCCTTAAAGCTTGTACGGTGATTTTCAAGTGCAGGCTTAAGAAAGCTTAAAACAAAGCTTCTTGCAGTTTCCAAACCACCGTCAAGATAAATTGCGGCGATAAGTGATTCAAAAGCATCCTCAAGAATTGAAGGCCTTTTTGCACCGCCCGTCATCTTCTCGCCCTTGCCGAGAAAGAGGTAATCACCAAGATTTATCTGCTTTGCAAAGCCCATAAGGCTGTTTGTGCAAACAAGAGATGCTTTCAGCTTCGTAAGCTCACCCTCAGGCATATCGGGATAATTTTCAAAAAGATACTGACCTGAAATAAGGGATAAAACCGTATCTCCTAAAAATTCTAAACGCTCATTGCTTTTTAAATTTCTGCTATACTCATTTGCGTATGAGGAATGAGTGAGCGCTTCTATAAGATACGACCTGTTTTTAAATTTGTAATTTATTTTACTCTCAAGAGCTTCCATAAAAAACTTCCTTTAACTCTTTTAAATCTATTCAGCAAGTGCTTTTTCTATTTCGTCAATAAGGCTATTTTCCAAAAACCATACTGCCTGCTTGATTGCATTTTTAAACGTCCTTGCATCTGCTGAGCCGTGCGCCTTCACAACAGGCTTCTTAACTCCGAGTAAAACTGCACCGCCGTACTCCTTATAGTCAAACTGCTTTTTCATATCGTCAATACCGCTTTTGACACCGAGATATGAAAGCTTTGAAACAATATTTTTCATAAAGGCTTCCTTAATACCGTTCATCAGCACCTTGGCAACGCCCTCATATGTTTTTAAAATAAGGTTACCTGTAAAGCCGTCTGCAACAATAACGTCTGCATCGCCGAACGGGATTTGCCTGCCCTCAATATTGCCGACAAAATTATACGGCGCGTTTTGCATAAGCGCATAAGCCTCTTTAACAAGAGGTGTACCCTTTGTTTCCTCCTCACCGTTATTTGCAAGTGCAACCTTTGGGTTATCATATTTCAGAATGTGCTGCATATAAAGGCTTCCCATCAGGCCGAACTGATAAAGGAATTCTGCTCTGCACTCAGCATTTGCACCGCAGTCCATAAGCAAAATAGGCTTTTTTGCACTCGGCATAACCGATGCGATTGCAGGACGCTTAACACCCTTAATTCTCTTTGTAATAAGAGTTGCGCCGACTGTGACCGCCCCTGTGTTGCCTGCGCTGACAAATGCATCGCCCTTGCCCTCATTCAGAAGTCTGAAACCAACCGCCATTGACGAGTCAGCCTTATCTTTCAAAACAGATTTTGCATCATCGTGCATAGTTATAATATCTTCTGCATCGACAATTTCGGTATGCTTAAGGTTGATATTATTGTCTTTACAGCACTTATTTATTTTTTCTTCATCGCCTACAAGAATGATGTCTATATCATATTCATCGACTGCAAGCATTGCACCTTTGATTATTTCTAATGGTGCATTATCTCCACCGAAAGCGTCTATAATAATTTTCATATAATCTCGACCTCTACGTTCGTCCAGTTGCGGTGCCCAAAATTTTGTAAACACAAAAATGTGTTTCAAAATTTTGACCGCTGCCAACTCTTTTTACTCCCTTTATCTCACACTGTGAGCGGTCGCAAACGAGCCCACCGAAAGCGTCTACGATAATTTTCATATATTCTCCATAAGGGTTTTAAGAGATGTGATTGCTCTTTGTGCAAGGGCTTTATAGCGTTCCTTTTTATCTTTGATTTTAGGTTCAATCGGCGGGAGTATGCCGAAGTTTGCGCCCATAGGCTGAAAATCGGTTACACTCTCGTCACTGATATAATCGCAAAGCGCACCAAGCATAGTATCTGTGTTCGGGATAAATGGTGGCTTACCCTCAGCTCGTCTTACTGCGTTAATGCCTGCAAGGATACCACTGCCTGCTGATTCCATATATCCTTCTACGCCTGTTATCTGCCCTGCAAAAAATATATTTTTATTTGTCCGCAGGCTGAAATCACTGTTAAGAAGCTTAGGTGAATTCAGAAACGAATTTCTGTGCATAACGCCGTATCTTACAAACTCGGCATTTTCAAGACCGGGTATCATTGAGAAAACTCTTTTCTGCTCGCCGAATTTAAGATTTGTCTGAAAGCCTACAAGGTTAAACATTGTTCCCTTTGCATTCTCACGTCTGAGCTGAACGCATGCCCACGGTCTGTGATTAGTGTTAGGGTCAATAAGCCCTACAGGCTTCATAGGTCCGAATCTCGGCGCATCAAGTCCACGCTTAGCTAATTTTTCAATCGGCATACAGCCTTCATAAACGTCAAAATCGTGAACTACTGCACCCTCTGCTTTTACAAGCTCGTTTATAAAATTCTCATACTCCGCCTTATTAAACGGGCAGTTGAGATAGTCGGATTCTCCGCCTCGGTCATAACGAGATGCGCCAAACGCCTTTGTCATATCAACGCTCTCAGCCGTAACGATCGGAGCGGCGGCATCATAAAAAGAGAGATATTCACCCACTAAGGATTTGATATTCTCTGCTAAAGTGCCGTCAGTCAAGGGGCCTGTTGCGATAATAACAATCGTGTTATCGTCAATATCAAGCTCTTCTACAACCTCATTGACAACCGTAATATTTTTATGTGATTTGATTTTATCAGTTATCTGCTGAGAAAAAATATCTCTGTCAACTGCTAAGGCACCGCCTGCAGGAACGGCACAGCCGCGAGCCACAGGAACGGTTAGTGAGCCTAAAAGGAACATTTCCTCTTTTAGCAGTCCAGCCGCACTCTCAAGCCTTGACGCCTTAAGCGAGTTTGAGCAGACAAGTTCTGCAAACAAATCGGTTTTATGCGCAGGTGAACGCTTGATGCCCTTCATCTCAAAAAGCTCTACCTTATATCCTGCCTGTGCAATCTGCCAGGCGGCTTCAACTCCTGCGAGCCCTGCGCCAATTACCTTAAATTTCATATTGTCACACTATTATTCTGATTCGTTTTTCTTCTTTCTCGGAACCGGCTTTGTAAAGCCGCAGCCCTCCGTGTCAGGACAGTAAAGGATATTTCCTCTGCGTTTAAAGAGAGATTTTCCACACCTTGGACAAACCTCGTCATACGGGGCATCCCATGTCATAAAGTTACATTTCGGATAATTTGAACAGCCGAAGAAGGAGGTGCCCTTCTTTGTTTTCTTTTCGATTACGTCGCCGCCGCATTCGGGGCATTTGGCTGTAGTTTTATAAACAAGCGGTTTTGTGTTTTTACATTCAGGGTATCCGGGGCAGGCAAGGAATTTACCGAATCGACCAACCTTGATGACCATATTGCGTCCGCACTTTTCGCAGACAACGTCGGTTTCCTCCTCCTTAAGCCTGATTTTTACACCCTGCATTTCGCTCTTTGCTTTTTCAAGAGGCTCTTCAAAATCATCATAATAGAGCCTGATCATTTCCTTATAGTCCTTATCACCGCTGTCGATTTTATCAAGGTCAGCTTCCATTTTTGATGTATACTTAACGTTAACGATATTAGGCAGTCTATCCTTCAAAAGATTCGTCACAGCCTCGCCAAGCTCGGTCGGCACAAACTGCTTGCCCTCACGCTTAACGTACTCACGGTTAAGGATTGTTGATGTAATCGTCACGTACGTTGACGGTCTGCCGACACCGTTATCCTCAAGTGCCTTTGTGAGTGATGCCTCAGTATATCTTGCAGGTGGTTGAGTGAAATGCTGATTGCCGAGAATGCTCTTGAGCTTGAGCACATCGCCTGTCTTTACCAAAGGAAGCGGAGCAGATGAAGGGTCAGCCTTATCGTCGTCGCCCTTTTCCTCGTAGAGTGCAGTAAAGCCGTCAAACTTAACGGTATAGCCTGTTGCATTAAACACGTAGCCGTTTGCAGTAATTTCAACCTTCATTGTTTCCTGCAGGCAAGCCTCCATAAGAGATGCGATAAACCTCTCCCAGATGAGCTTATAAATCTTGTACTGGTCTGAGGATAAATAAGGCTTAACCTGATCGGGTGTAACCTTTGGCATTGTCGGTCTGATAGCCTCGTGCCCGTCCTGGATATTACTCTTTGATTTATAATATCGTGGTGTTTTAGGAAGATATTTTTCACCGTAAGCGCTCGTGATATATTCATTACCGGCGGCTCTTGCCTCCTCTGAGATACGAAGAGAGTCAGTTCTCATATAGGTGATAAGACCTACTGTGCCGAGATCACCTGCATCAACGCCCTCGTAAAGCTCCTGCGCTGCTTTCATCGTTCTTCTTGCCTGGAAGGAAAGTCTGCGTGAGGCCTCCTGCTGAAGTGTTGAGGTTGTAAACGGAGGAGTAGGATTCTTCTTTCTGCTGCCCTTTTTAACGCCTGTAACAACATACTCAGTATTTTCAAGGTCTGAAAGAATTTTGTCACTCTGCTCCTTGTTTTCAATTTTTATCTTTTTATCATCCTTGCCGTAAAGCGCC
Source organism: Eubacterium sp. (assembly GCA_022511185.1). GTDB lineage: Bacteria > Bacillota > Clostridia > Oscillospirales > Acutalibacteraceae > Eubacterium_R. Next base: position 2,901 of record JAFLSA010000026.1, on the reverse strand, counting down.
GCTGAAAATGACTTGCGCTCAGGTGGATTTGTAAACTTAGCATCTATTGACCAGTATTCCTCAGGAATGAAGGCTCTGATTTCCTCTTCCCTGTCAACAACAAGCCTGAGTGCTACAGACTGAACACGGCCTGCTGAAAGACCACGTCTTATTTTCTGTGAAATGAAAGGAGAAAGCTTATAGCCTATAAGTCTGTCAAGAATTCGCCTTGCCTGCTGAGCATTGACAAAATCAATGTCAATTGCTCTTGGCTGAGCCATACCGCTTTTAACTCCGTTTTTTGTAATCTCGTTAAAGGTTACACGGTTTTTGTCATCCATATCAAGCTCTAAAAGATTCGCAAGATGCCAGGAAATTGCCTCACCCTCACGGTCAGGGTCAGTTGCGAGATAAACGTAATCCGCTTTATCTGCCTTCTTTTTTAGATCCTTAACAAAATTTTCCTTGCCCTTTATAACGGCATACTTAGGCTCAAAGTCATTTGCAATATCAACACTAAGGCGTGCAGACGGCAAATCCCTGACATGACCCATTGAGGCAACAACCTCATAGCCTCTGCCCAAATAACCTTTAATATTCTTAGCCTTTGCCGGTGACTCAACTATCACTAATTTTGACATATCATTTTCCTCTCAACGTAATTTGTATCTTTTGCCTGAGGCACTTTCTACAAGTCCCATAACCTCAAGCTGAGTGATTGATGCCGTCACTTTTGGGCTCGTAAGTCCTGTTTTTTCAGTAATGGCATCAATATGTAAAAAGCAATCACTAAGGCACTGATAAACCGTAAGCACATCGCCTGTCAGGTTTAATGCCTTATTTTCCTTTTCAATTCTTTTTTCACGGTTTTCCTCTAAGTTATCAAAGGAGAGCTTATCTTCTTTCTTAACGTTTGCGCTTTTATCGCTCTCGTCCCTCATAAGCTCGTCAACACTTCTCACCTTTGAAGCATCAATCGAGTCGAACCTTTCAGAATACACTGCTAAAATCTGAGCAGGCTTTGTGGCAACGATTGCGCCGTCGTCAATCAGCTTGTTCGTGCCTGCAAAATCGACAGATAATACAGATGACGGAACTGCAAAAACGTCTCTGCCCTGCTCAAGCGCATAATTTGCTGTAATAAGACTACCGCTTTTAACGCCTGCTTCAACGACAAGAACACCGAGTGACAGACCGCTTATAATCCTGTTTCTCATAGGAAATGTCGTTCGGCTTGCTCTTGTAAACGGCGGATACTCCGTTACCAGAGCACCGTTATTTTTAATCATATCCCGAAGTGGTTTGTTTTCATTCAGGTAATCCGTGCCGAGTCCACAGCCAAGCACGGCAATCGTCTTGCCACCAGCGGTCAAAGCACCCTTATGCGCATAAGTATCAACACCGAGTGCACCGCCGCTGACAACGACTGCACCACATTCTGCAATACCTCTGCTCATTATATGAGTGACCTTTATTGCATATTCGCTCGCTTTTCTTGTGCCGACAATTCCTATGAGGACATTGTTGTCAATATCACCAAGCTCGCCGTCAACGTAAAGCACACAGGGAGGATTATAGATTTCCTTTAACCTTTGCGGATATCGCTCGTCGTCATAATCAATAATCGACCAGCCGTTATTTTCACAAGTGTAGATTATTTCGTCAACACTGCTTATATCAGTTTGCTCAAGCTTATTTATCTGCTTTGACACAAGAGAAGAGCTCATTCTCCACTCAAGAATATTTGAATCATAAAGACCCTTTGCAGAGCCGAAATCCTCTAAAATATTCCTGATATGCGCACCCTCACCTAATGCCTTTTGCATCCAAAGCCAGTAACGTAGGTTTTCACTCATCTAAGCATCTCCCACATCGTTATTGATGCCGCAACAGCTGCGTTGAGGCTCTCAGCTCTGCCGAGCATCGGTATTGTAACCAGGCTGTCACAAGCATTTTTAACCTCATCACTGATACCGTTTGCCTCATTACCTATCACACAAACACTGCCGTTTGAAAAATCAACTTCCGTAATAGGAGCTGCACTGCTGTCTGGCGAAGTACCGTAAACGGTAAAGCCTTTTGATTTAAGCTCAGTTAATTTCTTAGCCAAATCATCAGATGCAGTCACGTTAATCCTGAGCATTGAGCCCATTGATGCTCTGAGCACCTTAGGATTATAGACATCACAACCGCCGCCTACGATAATTCCGTCAATACCAAGCGCCTCAGCCGTTCGCACTATCGTACCGAGATTGCCGGGATCCTGAAGATTATCAAGCGCAATCAGTTTGCCATTCTCTTTAAGCACAAAATCATCTGTCGCTTTCATATAACAGACTGCGAACACACCCTGCGAGTTCTTTGTATCACTCAGCTTTTGCGCAAGTTCATCTGAGATAATATATGAGCTTTCGCTGAGATTAATCATTTCGTCTGCTTTTAATCTGAATTTTTCAAGCGTTTCTTCCGTAATTAAAAAGCATTTTATTTTATAAAAAGAATTAAGAACGTCAAAAACAAGCCTTGCGCCCTCAAGCACAAACAAGCCTTGATCTTTTCGTTGCTTAGAGGAGGAAAGTAATTTTTTTACGTTCTTAATCAAATCGTTATTTTTACCTGTGATTTTTTCCATACACAACTCCAACAAAGCGTGCCAATAATTTAATTTCATTTACATTCGTTTAAAGAAATCACTGACGGATATTTGTTTATATTAAATTATTAATATATTACATTATAAGGAAAAAAATTTCAATAGAAAAAATTAAAAAGTACATAAAAAAATCAGGAGCCAAATTGCTCCTGATTTTTTTTATTACTTCTTTGTAGTAACAGTCTTAGCGACACACCAAGGGGAATAGACATTATAGTTCGCACCGTTGAACTTAACTGTCGTGTAAGTTCTGATTCTTACATAATATT
>JAFLSA010000025.1 GCA_022511185.1 Eubacterium sp. | reverse complement strand
TTGTTAAATCTGTAAGGTCAATCTTAATTGTGCCCTTCTTCAAGCCAAGAAGCTCGCCGAGGAAATCACCTAATGATTCGCCAAGGATTTCTTTAACAACTACGTTGAGATTAAGGTTATCTGCTAATGTGTAAACAATTTCTGTTACAGGAGCAAGCAGATTGCTTATAAGACGTGAAAGTCCGTGTGCATCAAGGAAAGCTGCAATATTCGGAAGAAGCTCTGTAAGAGTACTGATCGGGCTTGCAGTAAGCTTGTTAAGGAATGACTTGCTTGAATCACCAACAAGTGGGTTGAGGATGTCAAGAAGGAGATTATCCTTAGCAGATGCAACGTCCTTTTTGTACTGTGCATATGTCTTAACGTTTGAACACTGAAGTGCCTCAAGAAGAGGAATAATTGAGCTGTTATAAGCGTTTGTGCCTTCAATCTTAAGATCTGTAAGATTCTTGAGTGAAGTGAAGTCAAGTCTGAGCTCTGATGATCTTGAACGCTCACGGTTGCCCTCATATTCTCTGAACTTCATTCTGAGAACGCCGTCCTTCATACGATATGAGAACTTGAGCTGGATAGGAGCATCCTTGCTGTCAGAAATGTTGATTACATTTACTGTGTAAGGAATATCAAGTGAGCAAATAAGATTATAAGCAACGTCGTTGATCTTAAGTGTGCCTTCCTTAAGGAAGAATTCAAGCACGTTGTAAAGCGGACGAAGAACAGCAACGAGTGCATTTACGAAGCCCTGCTGAGCAGCAGCTGAGCCGTCCTTGAAGCCCCAGTTTACATTCTTAACATTCTTCCAGCTTGACTGTGCCTTAATGGTGTTAGCAGCTGAAGTGAATGTCTTGCCGTAGCTCTTATCCGTGAGTATCTTTGCAACGTCCTTTGTGGAGGTTACGATACCGACTGACTTAAGGATATCCTTAATCGTAGGATCAAGTCCGTCAAGTGCACCGTAAAGAGCAGTTGCAAGAGATGTGATTATGTTGTTTGTGAACAAGTTTTTATCAATGATCTCCTGGAGGTCGTTACCGCCGAGATCAACGCCAAATGAGCTGAGGAGAGGGAAGATACCTGAAATAATATCATCAAGGGCAGCAACACTGTTGTCAGCCATTTGCTTTGTAATACCGGCCGGATATGCGAAGCCGTATGCAGCCTCCTGCAGGTACTGTGAGAATGACCAGTAAGCAAGAGTAGGAGTATCTGTTGCTTCAAGAATCTTATTAAGGGCAGCTAAGATGTCCTTAGCAGTGATCTTGCCTTTCTTGATAGCATCAATAATTGTTGTTACGGTGTCTCCGCCGATAAGTCCTGCAAGAGCAGCAAGATTGTCATTTTCTAACAATACTTCAAGTACATACTCAAGGATGTATACGAGAGCAGCTGCAGGAGTCTTAGCTGTACTGAGCTTGTTCCAGTCAATCTGCTTGAGTGTGATGCCTGTGCTTGCAAGATAGCTATTTATAATAGGTATAAGGTTTGTGCCTGAAAGAGCGTATTTGTAATCGCCCTGACCAAGCTTAATGTTACTTGGATCTGCATATACACCAAGTGTATTGTCTGCAAAGCCGTTAATTATCTTCTGAAGTGTCAGTGATGAAGGTAAGAGCTTATCGCTTGAAACAGCAAATATCTTACCTACGCCCTTCAGTTCATTAACAATCGGTGTGATAGCACCGTTAAGAATTGAAGCAATCGTTGCACCGTTCTTGTCATCAAGAACACCTGCCAAGCCTTGAATTGTTCTGATTAAGGTTGTAGCCGGCTTGTTAAGGAAGAGCGTGAACCACTCTGAGAGCGGTCTGAGAATACCGAGAAGAACCTCATCGCGATATCCGTTTGTTTCTACTGCGTACTGATCAGCTGTGTCAAGCTCAATACCGTTCTTTGAGCAAAGAATGCCAAGAACCGGTGAAAGAACTGTCTCATACCAGTTCGTGTCAACAAGGATAACACCAAGGATAGAAGTGATGATTCTTAATGAAGCTGCAAGGCCATCATAGAATGCTTCCTTGTCGCCTGCCTTGATACCCCAGTCAAGCTTAATCTTGTAATCGCCTCTTGAGGTCTGAGCTGCTGCATTGTGCCAGCAGTTGTAATCAGCAAGCTTATTCTGAACCTTATCGTATCCGTCAAGTCTGATACCGATTGCATCAGGAGAAATAAGACCCTCAATTGCCTCTACAAGGAGGTTGTACTGAGCAGTATTTCCGTTTGCTAATGTGTAAGTATCGTAATAATCACTAAGGAGATTTTCAACGAGATTTTCAATGAGCAGGAATGTTTCAACAACAAGACCTGTTAATGATTCGTTCGTGTAAACCTTCTTCTCATCAACGTTACCATTTCCGTCAGGAGTATGTGTCTCTGAGCCTGTGATATAGAATACGTATGAATTTAAAACTTTTCCGATTTCTGTGAAGCAGTCATTGCCAAGATAGTTTGTGAAGAATGTAACTAATCCTGCAAAGACGTTATCGGTCTTAGTTATACTGAAGCCATTAAATGAACTATCAGCAAGGAGAGATGAAATCATCTTATCAAGATTGTTGATAAGATCTGTCACGTTGCTTAACTGTGCATCTGTGTAGGTACTGCTGCTGGCAGCTGCTGCCTTTGCAGCCTTTGGCTTGTATACAGGACTTGTTGATGCTTTGTTGCTGCCTGTATTAGCAATAGCGGCTGTGCTGTCATCACTGCTTCCACCGAAGTGGTCGATAAGATTCATAACAACAGGGATGAGCGTTGATACGTTAGAAATCAAGAAGTAAGCACTTGATGTTGAAAGGCCTGTAAATCCATTTTCCTGCTTTTCAAATGTGAATGAGTATTCGCTTGCACGGTCAATCTGGAATACGCCGTTGAAGATATCGGTAAGAATACTTGTTTCACCGAATCCACCAAGTGAATTGAGAAGACCTGTAATGATTGGAAGGTTATCTGAAATCTCATTGCCGGGAGCAACAACATTATTTACAAGGCTCAGAAGTGCGTTGATCCAGTCGCCGATAAGGAGACTGATGAACCAGTCAAGAATATCAACTGATCTGTTAGGATCACTGCTGGCAGCAAATGCTTTGAAATCATCAACAACCTTGTTTCCGGTCTCGCCGTCTTCATTTTCATAGATTTTGCCTTCGTAGCAATATACCCAAGCATCCTTATCTATGCCGTACTTGTCAGCAGCAAGATCCTCGATAATGTCAAGAAGCTGGGGAACAGCAACCAAAACATTGTTAAGACCTGAGAAAGCAACGCTACCGTTTGATGCATATCTAAACTGATTTACACGGTCGGAATTTACAAATTCCTTAACAGCTGCTCTTAAGAGTGTTGCAATTTCAGTAACAATCTCGCCTAATGCAGCGCCGATGTCGCTACCGAGTAAAGCCTCAAGCAGATCTGCAATGTCGGAGATTCTTATGTCACGAATAAGCTTATCAGCAACGTAAATACCTGTGAGGTGAGGAACGTTGCTTTCATATGTAATGTAGCATACGAACTCTGCATCAGGATTTGCAGCGAAGAGAGCTTCTGCATCTGCATATGCTTTGCCGGCGTAGATATATGATGAAATATCACCATCAACCATCATTGCCTTAAGGGCATTGCCGCTTCTGTCCTTAACAACATAATTTGAGAAATCTATGTCATCAAAGTTATCTGCTGTGAAGACAGCCTCAACAAGAATCATCTCATCATCTACTGTTTCAGTAGCCATAAGCTGTTTTGTGCTGCCGTCGTAATAGGTGATACCCTCTGCTGCAGAACCTTCAAACAGCCAATCAAGAAGCTGAGGAAGAAGAATGTTAAGATCCCATCCTAACTGATCAATACCAATGCTGGATCCGCCTTCAAGAGTGAACGCCTCATACTTTTGACCAAGAAGGCCGAAAATGAGGGTTGCTATTGTATCTAATGTGTCACCGCCGAAATTATCGGTTTCTGCATGGAAGATAATCGGTAACAACATATCATCAAGAATTACACCGACGAGAGGGATAAGCTCAAATATTGTAGCGATAGGTGCATTGCAAGCTCTCTGCCAAACGTCTTTAATTGCTGCAACGAGGTCTACATCACCGAGAACGTCGCCGATAATGCCTGCGAGCATCTCGTTTTCAAGCACACTGACGATAGTATCGTTGAGTATATAGTTGAGAATTTCTGTACCCATCTCGTTTACAAGGTCATAATCAGCGTAGAGGATTTCCTCCTGCTCAGGTGTGAGTACAGGTATTACCATTGCAGGAGCTGCATTTGCATCAAGAACCTGCTTGTAATTAAGTAAAGAGTTACGAACGTTATTTGCCGGATCGGTGCTTAACTGAGTAACCCCGAAAAGATCAGCAACAACCTTTGTATAAGCATATCTCTCAGCATCCATTACATAATTGTTAATTACGTCAGCATCAAAGCTTGCACCGTCGTAGTTAAGATATACAAGGTTTGACGGATATGTCATAGCGTCAGCGAAATTATTAATAACCCACTGAGCGCCTACGGCGTTGCCGTCTTTGTCAAGATAATGATTTCGGCCATTAGTAGTTATCTCGCTGTAAAATGCTGATGAAAGAGTATTCTTATAAGTATCATTACCAGCAGCACCGTTAACATAAATCAATGAGAAATACTCTGCAACGGCAGTTCCCTTGATTGAAGCTGGAAGACTTGCACTTACGTCAACATTTCTCGTGTTATGATGTGCATTGAGTATGCCGTTTCCGAAATAGGAAGTCATATTCTGACCACCTGTAGCTGTGTCATAACCGAAATCAAGGATAACTGAAGCAATTTCCTTGATGTCAGCTTCTGAGAGTGCCTGACCATTCTCATAGCCTGCAGGCATAATTGCCTTTACGAGTGCTTCAAAATCAGCAAGTGAGCTTACCTCATCGCTGTATTTAACAGCTAAACCGGCAAGAATTTCTTTGTAGTACTGATCAAGAATAATGTCAAGATAAGGCTCAATAGCACCAGGCTCTGACATTGATCTGATATCAGCAGGAGAAACCTCAAAGCCTTCTTCCGCATACATCTCAGCTAAGATATCAAAGATTTGGTCATATTGTTCGGGTGCAAAACCATATCCACAAGCAGTTATAACATCGACAAAAATTTCAGGGCTAATGTCAAATTGAATATCGTAATAAGTGTCTTCACCGCTGTAAAAGAAGTCTGCCATTCCCGTGAATGTAATCTTTTCTACGCCGGCTGATTTGATGAGATTATAGTAAGCATATACATACTTCATTTGCTGACCTGCACCGAAATTGTAATAGATAAGCTTACCCAAGCTGTCGATTTTAGCATCAAAAGCATATTCTTCAAGCTCGGCATTGTACTTATCATATGCAGCCTCGATAATTGCTTTTTCATCAGCATCCATCTCGCTCATATAAGCATCATCAAAGAACAAATCAAAATCATAAAGAGTAGCATCGCTATAAGTAATTCCTTCACTTCTATGAGCTGTAGAAAAAGCATTAGCGTGCTTGAGAATGGTATCCTTTGCATTATCTTCTACACTTAAGTTAGAAATCTGAAGGAATTGATTATACCATTCTGTTAAGGTAGCTCTTGTGTCAGCACTGAGTTCTGAGTTGTTCCTATTATCTCTTGCAAGGGTATAAAGAGTATAGAAACTCAAAGGATCGTCATCAATGACCTTGTTGCCGTCTTCATCAGTTGTGTACCTGTGAAGATAGTCATAGTATTCTGCAGGTCTTGCTCCACCTGAAACAAACTGTGCATAGTCACTCTGACTGGTTCCTGCAAGAGCGTTAATGACTGTTGGCTGTAACGCTAAAAGAATATCCTGCAGCGTTGCCTTTTCTTCAATTTCCGCTCTTTCTGCGTCGGTAAGGTCATCTACGTCCTTACCCATTTCCTTGGCATATTTTGCGTAGACAGAATCGCCTACGAGCCCTATAAGCAGTGAGGGCAAAAATTCGTCTGCCAAGCCGTTGAGTGAGTTGAAGGCATCCTCAGCCTCACCCGAGGTTGTCCATATGCTGTTCTTGTTGTCCTGCGCAAACGCAGTAAATCCAACAGAGCAGGTGGTAACAACCATAACTACTGCTAAGAAAAAGCTAAGTAGTTTTTTGCTCGTTTTCATATAAATCTCTCCTTTACCATATGATTTAACGAACTTGTCGTTTGAATTTACACTTGTGAGAACATTGCCTGAAAACAGGGTTTGTTAACAAAATGTTCACAAACATCTGATTTTTGGGCGCACTATTCCACGCGTGCACGAACAAATACAATATATATATACCAAATATAAAAGCACAAGTCAACACTTTTTTGAGAATTTTGAACAAATTGTTAATTTTTTCATAAACTTTGAAAAAATTCCCGAGTGAACACAACACGAAAATGTCGAACAAATATACGACAACACACCTTTTGACTGTAAACCAATTTTGCTTTACGCAAGAAAATTTTGTGTAAAGTATAACAACTTAACAGGAGGCATTCGCGTGCAAAATTGTGAATAAATTGTAAATTATTCGTAAAAACTTTATTAATATTTTGTGAGAAATGTCCAAAAAAACGACTGTGTTTTTGGGCATTTGGTCAAATCTATTCTTTGTCGGCAACTTCCATTGACTTTTTATAAAAAGTGTGGCATAATCAACTTGTGTTTATAGGGCGTTTTATACCCTTTTGGAGACTGATGGCCAAGTCAATGTTGTAAATTGATTTGATTCATCCCTTTCTAATTCAGATTGCCTGATGGTCAGAGATAGTGTATGTTTTCAATTTAGTAAACGCCTCTAAACTAAAACATATTTTACTATCAAATAATAGGAGGTAAAACTTAATGAAAACAAAAGCAAAAAAGTTTTCCCATAAGCTGCTTGCTTTATTTATGGCAGTCATTATGGCTTTGACCTGTTTCTCTGGTGCGCTCAGTGCTTTTGCTGCATCAAAAGACATTAAATATGTTGACGATGCCGTTGTATATAATGAGCTCGCTTGGCCTGTTCTTTCAGACGAGCAGGTTGCTACAGCTATTCTTGATTTTGCTGATGAAATGATTGCAGAATATCTTGCGCCAATAGAACCACAGCTTGGCGATTTGCTTAGCGGCGTAAGCATTCCTGTAGTTACACTTAATCATAATACAAGCAAAAGACAGATTGAAGTCAAAGCACTCGGTACTACTTGGGTAAGTGTTACTGTAAAGCTTGACAGCGTAGATGGACTTTTGGAGACTCTCGAGAGTGCTCACGAGGCTCTTCACGGAAATCTCTTAAACTTAATTCAGAGATTCGGTCTTGATCTTGGCATTATCCCTGAACTCGATTTGAATGCAGCGGAAGGTCTGAGAAGAACTAAAAGCAGTTCTTGCGATATCTTAAGAGGCGTTCTCGGTCTTATTTATGAAAACAACGATGTTATTTTCGGTAACCTTCTTCGCGGTACATTTACATTAGGCGTAATTCCGCTTGACGTTTATGATACTCTCGGTGGTCTTTTCGGTGCTCCGGACGGATACGAGTCAAACTTTGTATATAATATTGTTCAAAATCTTTTATTTAACAATACTCAGTGGTTTACTGATGAGGAAAAGACTGCATACTTAGACGGCTCAAAAGACTTCAAGTTCGATACAGTGCTTCTTGAAAAGATGACGGCAGAACTTCTTAACAAGATTAATGTACTTGTTACATATCCTGACGGAACAAACTCAGGTACAAGAAAAGCTGCAATCGAGGCTAAGATGGAAGCTGAAGGTAAGACTTATGAGCAGGCTGCTGCAGCTCTTGGTTATGATCCGAACCTCAAGTATTCAACTGAGAGAGGCCAGGAAAACAACATCCTTCTTTTTGCTTACGGCAATGAGAAGATTGAGCTTAAACCAGAAGACAGCTTGTTCTCATTTGGTTATCAGGCACTTGCAATGGCATGGAAGACAGTTCTTAAGGATACTGTAAAGCTTCTCCATGTTAACTATGACGTTGACCGTGGTCACGGCTCAAACTTCGATAATCAGTATATGTATTGGTATACAGATACTGTTGGCGCTTGGGATTCAAGCAATCCTGAAGCTATGTACGCCGCAGCAAACGTTGAGCGTTGGGCTGCTGACGTTTACGAAGCTTACGATGCAACATCAGCTGACGAGTTCCTTGGTTGGGTTAAGCACAACTTCGAGTATGATCGTGGAATAGTTGACGATGCAACAGGTACTTGGAGAGATATTAATCCTAATACTCTCATTAATAAGATTAGATATAGCCCACTTGCTGATTACTACTTTGACATGCAGACAGGTCCTATCAACCTTTACTTCATGCAGCTTGGTACAGCAAATCTTGACAATTTCTTTGATAATGAGTATAAAGAATACTCATCACTTATAGCAGGTTTGAACGATGCTCTTGTTGCAGCTGTTAAGGATATCTTTGTTCAGAGCGATAACGTTTATGTTAACGAGCCTGGCGATATTACAGTTCCAACTATGAGAACAACAGGCAAGACATTTTCTACAATTGGTGATACCGAAATCAGAGCAATTACAAACGCTCTTACAGAGAATGCCCTTGATGTTATTCAGTATGTAGCTGATACAATGGATCAGAACATCCTCGCTGCCTTCTATGAAGAGAACGGCGCAGGTGCAGAACTTACAGAGCAGAATCTTGAAGAGGCTATGATTCCGCTTCTTATTGCAGCTCTCGGAAAAATAAATCTTGGCTCAGGTGCACTTAAGGACATTATCCATCCTGAGGATTGGGATGCAGCTAAGGATGCTGAGGCAATTGTATTTATCGCACTCAGAGAGTATCTCTCATACGTTCTTCCTCAGAATGATTATAATGTATATATCTCAAGAGATGAAGACAACAATATTGAGGCTACATTAGAGGGCACAATCCTTCCAATGGCTCGTGACGCTATCATTTATATCATCGAGTCAGCTGTTCAGGTAACAGATGACAGCGGTAAGGTTTGGAAGGCAGAGGATCCTAACCACAATAATAAGGCAGATATATTCGCACTTCTTAACAATGTAATTTGCCAGTTTGCTAATTACTATTCTGTTCCAACAGGAAAAGCTTATGGTGTAGCTCCGCTTATTGGTCTTTGCGATAAGAACGGCAATAGTGAAATCAAGAACGGTGACAATACAACAATTTGGGATAATATCAACACACTCTTTGATAAATTCTTCCCTGTTCTCGGTGAGATTCAGGGTAAGGGCAGAGGTCAGCTTGATTCAGAAGAGCTTATCTGGGAAGATATTGTTATGGGAATGCTTGAAATTTCTGCTAAACATGATTCAGGATTTGGCGGAGTTTCAAACTTCATTTACAGATTCCTTTCAATTGTTTCATCTGCACCTATCCAGTCACAGCGTATTACGGACGTAGTATATGATGTGCTTAAGGATTTCTTTAACGGCCTCTTTGGACCACGTTACGATGGTCAGAAGTGGACTCCGATTCCTGACAGATCATCAACTACTCCATTTGATGATCTCCTTCAGAAAACAGCTCTTGCAGGTACAGGTTCCGACAACGTAGGTGCAGTTCAGAAAGTAATTAATAACTTTGTTGAATTCTCCGGCTTCGGTTGGGATGGTGTTAACACATATCCGGATACAATTCTTCCGGGTCTTCTGTTCGCACTCAACACTGCAAACAACTATCTGAAAATCTTACCTGGCATTGCTGATCACAAGCTTGAGCTTGCTACAGCAGAATTTGCTGACCCGGTTGTTGAAGGCGCAACAGCAAATTCCAGTGCCAACTCAACATTATCATTCACTAATAACTGTGCCGGTGTTAACGTTGCATACGTTGACGGTATGAAAGATAGCGTAACTCAGCTTTCACGTTACTATATGCAGATTACTGACGTTAAGGTTACCGGTAACGCTAGTGTAAGCCTTGGTTCTTACAGCAAGGATATTATCGCTCCGGGCGGAACAGTAAATATCACAACATCTGCACCTTATTCACCTGATGCAGGTACGGATAAATGTATATATACTGCTGAGATTACTTATAACATCCTTGATGCGAACAAGACTGTACTTCACGAAAATCTTGTAGCTCGTGCTTACCAGTACATCTCCGGTGCTGCTACTTGGGCATCAGAAGTTTATCCTGCTACTGTAGACGGAAAGACCAGAGTTGACGATTCCGGTCTCTATCAGCTCAACGAGGAGCTTGAAACTAATGACGCTAATCAGACAAAGACAACCAGCAAAGGCGGCTTCAAGAGTTTCACAACAGCTCAGTTCGGTTCTTCAAGTGGTGGAATTGGCGGCAGCTCACAATGGGCTTGGGTTGCGCTCTATCCTGAATATGTAGTTGTTGATAATGATACGTTAGACCTTGTTGGTAACTATGGTATCAGGCTTAGAAATGTGAGAACCAAAGGAACACTTAGCCAAACTAAGCGTATCGATGGTATTTATTACTATGATGATAACGTAAGCGTATATGATGATGCTTCTGGTTCTTATAAGACCATGACCAACGCAAATGCTATTCCTGTATTTGATAAGACTACCGGTGACCTTCTCAAGCATGAAAGGTACGACTATTCAACAGATGGTGGTCAGACATGGCAGAGAAACTATGGCTCTATGGATAACGGCGGTGACACAATAAACGGTTACCTTGGTTATACATATACTGAAATTTACGGTGACGGTACTGACAATAATAAAGGAATAGTTGGTACAATTGCTGATGACAAGCAAAAGGATTTCCGAGTAAGAACTCACGTTGCTTATACTCTTCAGGAAGCACGTGATGCAGGCATCATCGCAGCTTTCCATAAGAACGATAAAACAGGATTGTATGACCATATTTACCTGGCTACAGGTAACGGCACTAATTACGATACAACTCTTGCATTGATCTCTATGAGAGGTCCTGTTGACGGCTTCTACCTCAACACAGGTAAGATTTCTGTTGGTACAAACAACTCGCAGTATTTGTCATTCATTAAGTATGACGGAACAACTGAGATTCAGCCAACAACTGAAGCAATCGATGTTAACGTTCGTTTCTATACCAGCCAGGATTCAGCCGGTGCCGGTAAAGCAACATATAAATATTTGTACGTTGATAAGTCATCTTCAGCTGCAAGCGTTACGGAGAGATATGATGAGCTTTCATCAATCCTTTCAAACTACAAGGATGGCGACTTCTCAAGTCCGGAAGTATTAGCAACAGCTCAGCAGGCTCTTACCAAAGCACTTGCAGCTATTGCAACAGCTATCACACCTGCTAGTGCAGTAAAGCTTAACGATAAGACTTCTCGTCAGTTTGTTACAGCTTCAAGCACTTCAACAACAGGTGACGCTGCGTTAAGACCTGCAAGAAGTGCTGATACAGTCAAGATTCCTACAAGCATTCTTAACATTGCAGATTATGATTCTGCAAACGATCTTTACTTCTATGATAAAGAGCACGTTGCCGGTATCTACCTTGCTGATGAGCCACTCACAAGTGCAGACGTAAGGACAGTAAACGGCGTTCTTCAGGACGTATGCGGTGCTCCTGTAACATTAGTTGACGGTGTATACTATTACACTAACTCAATTGCTTATACTACAGAATGGGATACAAAAACATTCCAGGATGCTCCTTACCTTAAGGAGACAGGCGTTCAGGCAACTGACGGCTCAGGTAATAAGCTTTACAACCAGATTCAGTTCACTCATTACAATATGAACGGACAGAATGTTCGTTATGTTGACCAGTGGGCAGTAATGGTTCCACAGACATCTTACCAGCTCGTACCAATTGCTGATGGCGTTGATACTCGTGGTATTTACACTCAGACCAATGATTATATCCAGTGGGCTATTGAATACGTAAGTAAAAATATTAGATCTGACTTTGCAGATCAGCTCCTTGAGCAGGTTTCAGATATCAGATACGGTCTGAATGCTAATAACTTTGAGGTTGTTACATACAACAAGATGGTTGATATGGGCCAGACAATTGAGTCACAGTATTCAATCGACATCACTTATACTAAGGATGAGGTTGTAATCGGTGCGGATGGCAAGGCTACAACCGAGGCAGTTACTTATACAGATACTATCTCTTACAAAGATCTCAACGGATATCTTAATGATCCGAATAACAGAGAAATAAGCTATGTTGCTAAATCATCTCTTTCATCTGTTCAGGTTGACGAGTACCTCCGTCTTTTCAACATCTTTATGGATAAAGTTGTTGAGCGTGGTTACAACGGCAAGCAGCTTGAGGCTGAGATTGAGTGTGCATCAGGCAATCCTTACACTGCTTACACAGTAACAACTGCTACTGAGGATTCAGCTGCTGTTGTTAAGAAGGTTGGCGACGTAGAGCCACGCTTCGGTGCTTGGTCAGAGGATGGTACTCTCGTTAACGAGGGCGATCCTGTCTACACAGAAGAGACATGGACAGCTTACGTAAATGCTCTTGCTGACGCTATTGCTCTTGCACAGCATGGTAATACTGATTATGCTCACGCTGATAAGGCTTACTATGATACAGAAGATAAGGATAACTACGATGCTCAGGTAACAGATGTTTACAGAGTTGACACAGCTCTCCAGAGAGCAGAAATTGCTCTTGAAGAGGCACCGTCTGATGATACTATCACAATTTCAGGTACAATTAAGATCGCTACTAATACAACAGGTACTGCTTCCACAGTAGGTATTGTTGGTATCGGCGTATACGTTGACGGCGAGCTTGTTGCTACATCTGAAAAGGATGGTACATTTACAGCAGTTGTTCCTAAGGGCACAACAGAGCTTACAATTAAGGGTGACACAACAATCGACAGAATTGTTACACTCACCGGTGAAGCAGACGTAACAGGTGCAATCATTCCTATCGTTATCTGCGATTACAATAGGGATAAGCTCATTAACACAATAGACTATAGCGTATTTGGTACAGCATTAAGTGGAGCTTACAATGTATATTGCGATTTCAATGGCGATAGCAATGTAAATACACTTGACTACGGCGTATTTGGTGCTTTCTACGGTAAGACTGTTGTTTACGATGCTCTTGCTCTGGACTAATAAAATTAGTTAGTTAATTAAAATGCGGTATGGCGCCTTGCGGTGCCATACCGTGTAGTCATCAAAATGACTATGTTTTTTGATTTAAATGTCGGATGATTTTGCGTTTATATGCAGTAAAATGTTGACCGATTTTAATCAATAGATTTCCCATTTATGAATCGGAAGAATTACAGAATTTGTGAATGTATTTCTTGAGATTATTTTCAGTTCATTTTAATCATTTGGCTTTTAAATAAACTACCTGCAATGCAGGTTTAATTATGATTTTATAAAATCACAATTACACTATATTGAAATATGTGGTGAAAAATTTATTAGGAGTAATCCTACAAAGGAGGTCGCTTATGGATACTAAAGCCAAGTCAGGCAGTAATGCCCTTATCGGTATATTAGTTTTTGTAGCAGCCGTGCTGATTATGTTCAGCATCCCTTTTGTGACGTACGCTCAGACGGGAACCTTGGGTCAGGAATCTCCGGAAATTTATTGTACGTATGAGCAGGACGGCGAAGCCGTCGACGGCAACAATTTAACTGCCGGCACATACGATGTAAATTTCGTGCTAAGCGGAATGAGCAACCTGTCAGTGCTTGAAATCACAGCAGCTTATGATGAGGCTCAGGTCACTATTGACCCTTCCTCACTTTCTTTGATTTCAGACGATGCTGACGCCGGACTTGACAGTATGGGCTATATACTTTCAGGCGGAAATATTGTCTTCGGATTTGTTTCAACAAATGAGGCATGCTCACCTTTAAACGAAGACGAGCTAATTATAGCAACTGTAAAGATGACCTTTGCAACAGATTGTGACGCCGCTGATTATATCACAGCTTCACAGAATCCTAACTTAACTTTTGCACAGGCTGATTATGGCGACGGCTATGATGATGAGTATGCGCTTGTTAATACGGATGATGACTATTCGGGTAATCTTTACTTGATGTCCTGTGACATAACTCCTGCTATGTTTAATACATTTGACGTTAACGGTCAGATTAAAATAGCAACGGACGTTACGGGAACAAATACTACGGTCGGTATTGTCGGCATAACTGTTAAGGTTGAAAAGGATGGCGAAATTGTGGCCACGGCCGTAACCGACGAAAAAGGATATTATACCCTCCCTGCTATTCCGGAGGGCGAGTATACAATGACAATTACAGGTTCTTCAACTGTTGACCGAACAGTTACACTTGAGGTATCTGCCGACAAGGCTATTGACGGCGCACTAAATGTCGACAGTGTCGGTATTGCAATCTGCGATTACAACAGAGATAATCTCATTAATACAATAGACTACAGTGTATTTGGCGCTGCATTAAGTGGAGCTTATAATGTATATTGCGATTTCAATGGAGATAGTAATGTAAATACACTTGACTATGGCGTATTTGGTGCATTTTATGGCAAAAACATTGTATACGAAGATTTAACACTTTAATTAAGGAGAAAAGATTTAAATGAAAAAATCATTTAAAAAAGCTATAGCTGTGCTTCTTGCTGTGCTTATGGTCGCTTTCTCTGTACCTTTCACTGCTTTAGCAGCACCTGGTGATTATGAACCAAACATTGATATGATATTTGGTACATTCCATGAAAATAATGCATCCGCATGGACCGATTATGGTAATGTAACTGCTACTCCTGGATTTGATTACTGCGGTCTGTTTGATGTACCATTGACATATGATGCTAAGGCTGGTACTCTTACACTTGAGAAAGTAAAGGCAGACAAAGCTAATGAAATTGATTCGTTTACACCAATTGATGCAGACTATGTTTATGGCGTAGGCGATTATTTCACGGCTACGGTTACACTTGACAATGTTGATCACATGTTCAATTTGCAGGCGTGGATTAAATATTCAGATAATATCGAGCCTGCAGGTGTTTACAATGCAGGTGGACGTCCGGTAACTTATAAGTTCGGTTCTTATTCTGAGATGACAGGTAATGCAGTAATCGGTTTTACTTCACCGGTTGAAGCTCAGTCTGCTGTCAGCTACTATGACAGCCATCTCAACGTATTAGGCGGAGCCGGCGGAATGAAGACCGACAACTCATCAATCGATCCTGATGCAAGAATTATCAAAGCTAATGTTGGTAGCGGTGACGGTTCTGACACAGTTGATATCAGTACAATTCACGATGACTACTTTGCAGATCCTAACACCGGTGATCTTTCAACAGGTTACACTTATGAGGGCGTTGCAATTCTTGAGACATTCGTATTCAAAATTGTAGCACCTGGTCCTATCACATTTGAAATGGCAGACCCTGAGAATAATTTTACTGGATTTAGCGCTGGTTATTTCGTTGCTGCGATGTCAGATGGTATCATGAATAGTGACTACACCACATATTCTCCTAATGGAGATAATCCTGGTTCATCTAAGATGACATTCTTCGGTAAGAACGAGTTCGTTGACGAGGAAGAGCCTGAACCAGAAGAGCATGTACACAGCTATACTTCAGAGTATGTTGATCCTACTTGTGAGGATGACGGTTACTGGATTTACACTTGTGAATCAGATGATGGTTTAGCGTGTGACGAGCCAGAGTATACTAAGCCTGATACAGGCACAGCTCTTGGTCATGACTACAACGGCGAAGTTGCTGTAGCTGGTGACGGCGAGCACTATTATGCTTGCTTGAACGAGTGCGGTACTTACGGCTTTGAAGGCGTAGAAGAAGCTACAGAGGCTTGTACTCCAACAATCGATGGCGAGGATATCGCAGCTACTTGTGCTCAGCAGGGTTACAAGGCAGCAAGAGTTTGTGAAGTTTGCGAGCAGGTTCTTGAAGCTGAAGAAACACTTCCTAAGTCAACAGAGCACACAGGCAACATCGTTCCTGATACTGATGTAAACAAGGCTGCTACTTGTACAGATAAAGGCTGGGAAGGCGCAACAAAGTGCGAGCTTTGCGGCGAGACAGTTGCAGTTGGTAACGAGACACCTGCTCTTGGTCACGATTATCAGGATGTAGAAGGCACAGCTAAGGAAGCTACTTGTACAGAAGCTGCAAGAACAGCAGACCAGCAGTGCTCACGTTGTGACTCTAAGATCGAAGGTACAGAAACAGGCAGTGCTCTTGGTCATGATTATCAGGACGTAGAGGGCAGTGACAAAGCTCCTACCTGTACAGAAGCTGGTAAGGAAGTTGATCAGCAGTGCTCACGTTGTGAATCTAAGATCACAGGCAAAGAAATCGAGGCACTTGGTCACGATTATGATGGTGGCAAAGTACAGAAAGACACTTATACTGATGAGGGTCACTATGTAGAGTGCGTAAGATTTGACGAGTGCGGTAGCACAGAGTATCAGTCACACGCTTGGATGCAGACTGCTCCTGAAGTTCCTGCAGGTCCTGGCACAACAGGTACAACAGCTGTTGAAGAGTGCCCGGCTTGTGGTGCAACAAGAGGCGGCGATACAATCCCTGCTGAGCCTGTTCCTGGCACAACCTACAACGTAACAATCGTTTCTAAGCCACTTGGCTCAACAACAATTCAGTACTATAAGAACGGTGAGCTTCAGACTGCTACAATCGAAGCAACTGAGGAATATGGTGCAAAGACTCAGACATTTGAAGTTGATCATGATACTCAGATCGTAATTACAGCTACACCTAACGAGGGTGCAGAGTTTGTAGGCTGGATGGTTAACGACTCAATCCTTAATGCTGAGGATTCAGCAAATGATAATCCTCATACAGGTACAGTTCTTGCTGACATCACATACGAACCAATCTTCCAGCACATAAGTGACGAAGATGCTAAGTTCACAGTAATCTTTACTGATAAGTATGGTAATATCTACAGCACTCAGACTGTAGAGAGCGGTGCTGAAATTGATATTCCTGCAGGTCCTGTATATGTAGGTTACACATTCACAGGCTGGTCAATGAGTGAAGCAGAGATCAAGGCTCTTACATCTGCTGCAACAATCTACTCAAGATATCAGAGAAATGTTGAAGAGACATTCACAGTAACAGCTAATGGTGCTACAATCACAACACCTTATGCTACAGCTCAGAATGTAGGTACCGGTATCGGTTACGACACTGAGGTTACAGTATATGCAGAAGGCGCAACAGCTTGGTATATCAACGGCGTAGTTGTTGGTTACGGCGAGTCATACACCTTCTACGTTGGTGCTAATGTTGAGCTCACATACACAACAGGTGATGTAACAGAGACTCCTGTAGTAGCAGCTGTTTCTGTAGAAAAGATTGGCACAACTGGTGCTATTAAGGCATCATTCCTTGCATCACGTAAGGTAGTTAACGGCTTCACATATGTAAACGCTGGCTTCATTTATGGTGCTAACGTTAATCCTGCTGAGCTTACTCTCGGTTCTGTAGATCAGGATGCTATCAGAGCTTACTACTGCACAACATCTTCTGAGCAGTTCGCACTTAACGTTGGTCTTAAAGCTCAGACGGGCAAGCTTGCTGCTGCAGCATTCCTTGCTTATGTTGAGAACAACGGTGACGGTTCAACGAAGGTTGTTTACGCTCCATTTGAAGCATTTGACTATGATGCTTAATTCTTAGAGAAGGAGGACTTTAATAAATGAAAGAACTTTATACAAAGCCTGTCTCTGAGATAGAGGAGTTCAAGACTGTTGATGTTATCACAACAAGTATTGAACAGGGTAATCCAAACCCAGGCGGAGACTTTATCTAATAGAGTTAAATAAGGGGGAGCGGCAGAAATGCCGCTCTCTTTTTGTTTTCTATTGTAAGGGAGGATATCATCCTCCCGCAATTATAAAAAGGACACGGTGATTTCACCGTGTCCTTTTGTTCTTATCAACCTTTATTCTGCCGATTGTTCGTCGGCTTCTATATCCGCTGAGCTTTTGTTATAAATGTAATCAATCAGCATTTCTTTATTTTCCTCAGTATTAATACCGATTACGCTGTTGCCGCGAATAGTTGTATAGCTCCACGTTCCTTCAAACGGCACCTTTTCCTGATGCATCTCGCCTGTAATGCAAATACCAGCCCTTGCAACAAGCCCCATAAGCTCGCTCTTACTCAAATCAGTTTCAATATATTTAGCAGAGCTGAACGCCATTTTATAAAGCCTGATTGGGTTTGAATGCTTAGCACTGTCAAGAATTGCCGTCATAACGGTGCGCTGTCTTTCAGTCCTTACAAAGTCGGTATCAATCTTCCTGATTCTGCAATAAGCAAGTGCCTGCTCGCCTGAAAGCTTGTACTTACCCTCGTCAAGAGTAACGCTGCCGTACCTCTTCGGGTGGCTCGTGACCTCTTTTGCCTCAGCCGCAGTAACGTCAACTTCAACACCGCCGAGACTGTCAACAAGCACCTTGAACATCTCAAAATCAGCAACGACGTATCCGTCAATATCAACGCCGAAATTGTACTCAATCGCGTCAACAACGCCCTGATATCCGCCTGACGAGCAAGCCGCATTGAGCCTTTGCTCATAGTCAAGCGTCGGAATATATACCCAAGTGTCACGCAAAAATGATACCATTTTAATGCATCTATGCTTCATATCGAGTGACACGAGCATCATCGTATCAGAACGTGTTTCGTTAGCATTTTCGCCTGCTCTTGCGTCAACGCCGAGTAGTAAAATATTTTTTACAAGTGCACTGCTTTCGAGCGAATCAGCGGAAATATATGTGTTTTCCTCTTTATCGTTGTAGTTGATTCTGCCCATAACTGCCGCGACACTGCTGACTAAAATGAGTATCAGCACAAGTATGAATATGAGTATTCGCTTACGGAGTGAGAGGCGCAATTTTGCTTTTTTCTTTTTTTGTTTATCAGGCTTGCTTCTTTGCTCGCGGCTTTGCCGAGCCTGTCTCTCCTGTACAAAATCTTCTGCCGTTTCACTTTTGAAATGCTGAGGTTTAACAGTGTCATTTGCGCTCGGCTGTGAATAATCGTCACAGGGGTTGATACCGCTCTGTCTGTTCCGATTATCCTTAACGATATTGTTGCCACGCTGTCTGCTGTTAAAATTCAAATCAATGGTACTGTAGCCGTAATAATTTTCATCTTCCGGAACAGTTCTGTCTGCATCGAAGTTGCGATTTCTTTTTTCAGGGTTAAAGCCTTCATTATCAAAACGAGGCATCATACCACCTCCACAGAAATCTTACTACATATCATTATCAATTTCAACCGTCATTTTGTAAATTGTGTTGACATTGGGGGTATGTTGACTTAAAATATATATGCGAGTTGACTTGGCAATTGCGTATTGCTTTGCAATATGAGGAAAGTCCGAGCAGCGCAGAGCAGGATAACGGCTAACGGCCGCCGAGGGTGACCTTAGGGAAAGTGCAACAGAAATAAACCGCC
>JAFLSA010000024.1 GCA_022511185.1 Eubacterium sp. | reverse complement strand
AGTAACTCCAGCAAAATTAGAACATTGAAAATAATTTGCTGACATATTATGCAGATGCTATATTACTATAACATTATCATTCTTTTTGAATAAAATCAATACTATGTTTTACCATCTCATACCTAAACTTCATGTCATTCCACATTTCAAAATCGCATGCAATAAATGGATGCGCCATAGTCTTACCATTTTTACCTCGTTTTGAAGTGAGTCCAATTGCATTTACTTCTTTTATCCATTTAGATGGAGTTAATGTATAGGACGGAGATCGTACATCTATCAACAATTTTTTAAATGCTGTTTCATCGAAATCAGAATTATTATTCCTCTCCCATTCGCCTAAAAACTCCACTGTATTTCTGCTGCGAAGCCAACTTTGAATCAAATAACTTGGATTATCCGAATCAAATCTTCTCGCAATGTCGGTCAATGATATAAAATCATCTATTGGATACAAATACTTAATAACTGTTCTTTCGAGGGAAGCACTCATCTTTGATTCATGAATTGATGCTTCACCGCTGACTATCAAATCAAATAAATGGTCTCTAAGGCTTTCCCATTCTTCTGCAGGCAATTCTACTCGCTCATTAACTCGTCGCATTACCTCTTCTCTTGTTATAACATATGCCCAATGTAATTCTGTTTTAGCAGCTCTTGGCACAATAAATACCTCTCGTCGTTTTTATTGGCATTTCGGCTGTTAGAAGTTTTCATAACATATACATCACAAAAATCAGTAAACGGTATGATACCTTTAGTATATTTGATGTTATTAAGAGCCTTATTTAAAACATCTCTGCTCCATTTTGGTTTGCCTGATGGAGAAATAATATTGTTTTTTAACAAGTATTCTTGAATGCCCTCTAAACTGTTTCCAGCTTTGTACAACTTAAATATTTGCATTACTACTTCTGCTTGATCGGGTACAATTTCAATCAAGCCTTGCTTGTTACGACTGAAACCATAACAAACTTTACCGAAATTTTTTGATTCTAAATATGATAATTTCATATTTAATTCCTCCTTATTATGATAGAAATTTATATAACTTACAATATTAAACATAAATATTAGTGATTTTATATTTTGAATTTACAAAGCAAAACATTTTTATTAGTGGGTTTTAATGGCAGGATATATTAAAGCATGACTTAAATCAAAAGAAAAAAGAGCTGATTTTCAACAAAATCAACTCTTTTAATTCAATTATTTACTTATTAGTGAAATAAAAAAGGAGACAAACAATCTTTAAAATGTTTGTCTCCTTTTGGTGCAGGAGAAGGGACTTGAACCCTCATGAAATTGCTTTCACTAGAACCTGAATCTAGCGCGTCTGCCGATTCCGCCACTCCTGCATATGTTTAATTTTAAAATTGTAAATGAATAATAACACAACTTGCTTGAAATGTCAATTAAATATGATACAATATACTTGGTGAAATTATGAAAAAAGTTATTTGCTTGGTTTCAAGCTGTATTGCGATTATATATTCCGTCATCTATTCAAGTCTCGGCGGTTTTTCGGGAAACAGTGGTGCGCTATCAAAAATAGGACTTGAGCATCCTTTACTATTTGCTGTGTGGGGTTTGCTTACATATTTTGCTCTGGCATTTAACATTATTGTCGGATATAAAAAGACAAGATACAGATTTTACATTCCACTGCTTGCCGTTTCGCTTATCGGAATGATTCTGACGATTTGCTTTGATTTTGACTATGACAAGTATAATGAATATATTTTACACTGTGCAGGCTCGCTTGCCTTTTCGGCAATAATGGGAATAACTGTATTTTTACTGTTTTTGCTCAGAAAATCTTATGTATTGGCGACAATAAGCGGTGTGATTTTAATAACTGATTTAGTGCTTTTAATCATATTTAAAGAGACGGCATTTATAGAGCTTATGCCAATTTTTGCAGGATACGTAATGCTTTGTATTCACAATCTAAAGAAGGAGAAAACGTTAGTTGAAATTAACTGATAAATTATCTGATTTAAACACATATCCGTTTCATATGCCGGGTCATAAAAGAAAAGGAAAATTTAATATTACAGGCGCTGAAATTGATATTACCGAAATTGACGACTTTGACAATCTGCACTCACCAAAGGAAATTTTGGCAGAGCTTGAAAGCGATATAGCTAAATTATTCGGTTATAAAAAAAGTATCATTTCTGTAAACGGTTCAACTTGCGGGATTTTGTCTGCTATTTGCGCTGTATGTGACAAGGGTGACAAAATAATCGTAGCAAGAAATTGCCACAAATCAGTATACAATGCCTGTTTTTTGCAGGAGCTTGACGTTGTTTACATTGAGCCCGAATTTATTAATGAGCTTGGTGTATACGGCAGGATAACACAGGAGACTGTTGACAATGCTGTAAAGGAGAACTATGATGCTAAAGCTATTGTTATTACCTCCCCTACCTATGAGGGCATAGTCAGCGAAATAAAATGTGATATACCGATAATTATTGATTCTGCGCACGGAGCGCACTTTGGCTTTACTGACTGGCTGCCAAATAAAGCTGAGGGTGATATTGTTATTCAGTCACTTCATAAAACTCTGCCGAGTCTTACGCAAACCGCAGTTGTACATATCAATAATGAAAAATACTTTAACAAAGTAAAAATGTATATGGACATATTCGAGAGCAGTTCACCGAGCTATATTCTTCTGAGCTCTGTTGACAGGTGCGTTGACTTTTTGAAAAAGAGTAAAACTGATTTTGATAATTACAAGGCTTTGCTTGACAGCTTTTATGATAAAGCAAAAAAGCTTGAAAACATAACTATTCATACGAATGACGACATAACAAGGCTTATAATTTCTGCTAAGGGATATACAGGCACTGAGCTTGCAGAGCATTTGAGAAATTGCAAAATTGAGCCTGAGGGAGCAACTCTGAATTTTGTTATACTGATTTCAACTATTGCGGATAGTGAAGAAGGATTTGATTTACTCTGTAATGCTTTAAAGAGTATGGAAAAAAGAGCTGAAATAAAAAGATTTACGGAAAGAATAAATATTCCTGAAAAAAATTGCAAGTCAAGTGAAGTGAAAAACACAGTCATTACTCCACTCGATGAAAGTATTGGAAAAATCTGTGGAACTTACGTTTTTGCCTATCCGCCGGACATACCCATAATTATTCCCGGAGAAATAATAACCAAAGAAATTATCAGTTACATTAAGCTTTGTATTGATAAAGGAGTAAATATTATATCAGATGACAATTTGTTACCGGACAGCATATTGACAAAGGCATAACAATAATGTAAAATAATGAAAGAAAAAATTAGAAAGAGGTGTCCTCTGTGAAAAAGATTAACACTTTAAGCTCACGCAATCTTTGCGAATCAGCTAAAAAAGGCGGCTGTGGCGAATGCCAGACATCCTGCCAGTCAGCAAGCAAGACTTCTTGTTCAGTAGCAAACCAGAAATGTGAGCAGCTTAAGAAGTAAAAAACTGATTATTTAGATTTAGGTGGGCGTGCCCACCTTTTTCTTTGGAGAAATTATGATTCACGCATATAAAATGAACGGCTATAATATCATACTTGACCAAAATAGCGGATGTGTTCATTCCGTTGACGAGGCGACATATGATATTATCACTATGTATAAAGAAAAAAGCAAAGATGAAATCAAAAAAATTATTCTTGAAAAGTACAAGAATAATGATGAAGTTACCGAAGATGAAATTGACCTTTGCTTTGATGATATTGATGCTCTCATAAAAGACGGCAGGCTTTTTGCTGAAGATACGTTTGAAGAGGTTGCCGAGCAGTTTAAGAAACGCCAGGGAGTTATCAAGGCGATATGCCTGCACGTTGCGCACGACTGCAATCTTGCCTGCAAATACTGCTTTGCCGGTGAGGGTGAATATCACGGTCCTAAAGGCTTAATGAGCCTTGAAACAGGCAAAAGAGCGCTTGATTTTCTCATTGAGCAAAGCGGTACAAGAAAAAACCTTGAGGTTGACTTTTTCGGCGGTGAACCGCTTCTCAACTGGGAGGTCTGCAAAAAGCTCGTTGAATACGGCAGAGAGCAGGAAAAGAAATATAATAAAAATTTCAGGTTTACACTGACCACAAACGGACTGCTTATTAATGATGACGTAATTGACTTTTGCAACAAGGAAATGGGCAATGTCGTACTTTCACTCGACGGCAGAAAATCAACTAACGACAAAATGAGAGTTTCCCATAACGGCAGTGGCTCATACGATTTAATCATTGATAAGTTCAAAAAATTCGCAGATTCAAGAAATCAAAAGGATTATTATATGAGAGGTACATACACTCATAATAATCTTGATTTTGCAAGCGACATTATACATATGGCTGATTTAGGCTTTAATGAGCTTTCTATCGAGCCTGTAGTTTGTGACCCAAAGGAATCTTATGCACTTAAAGAAGAGGACCTGCCTGTTCTCAAGGAGCAATATCAAATACTTGCCGACGAAATGCTTAAGAGATACAGAAAGGGCAATGGCTTTACCTTCTATCACTATATGATTGATTTAGATGCAGGGCCGTGTATTGTTAAGAGAGTTTCCGGCTGTGGTGTTGGTACTGAGTACCTTGCTGTTACGCCGAACGGCGAGCTTTATCCCTGTCATCAGTTTGTAGGCGATGACAGCTTTTTGCTCGGTGACATATGGAATGGTATAAAAAATACTCAGGTGCTTGAACAATTTGAAAAGTGCAACGTTTATTCGCATAAAGAGTGTAAGGACTGCTTTGCAAAGCTTTACTGCTCGGGCGGTTGCGCGGCAAATGCTTATCATACAACAGGTTCTGTAAACGGAGTCTATGAGTTCGGATGTGAGCTGCACAGAAAGAGAATTGAATGTGCGATTATGCTGAAGGTAGCCGAGGCTGAAGAAAATTTAAAAGTGGAATACTAATAAAAAGGCAGCGAAAAATTCGCTGCCTTAATTCGTTTTATTATCGAAAATCTCGATGTTTTCGTGGACATTTTCGACAGGCTTGTTAATACAAAGCGGTTCAAGGACAACTGCCTTTTCCTGTGAAAATGTGTTGTTATATATTTTCATATTCTTGCACGGACCTGATTCATACCAATCCTTGCAGTCGCAGGAAATATAAATATCCGGCATTTTCAGACTGCTGAATTTATTGTTAAAAATCTCCGATTTTTTATTTGTCGTGCAGAGAATTCCTCTTGTTGGAATTGCCCTGAACGTACAGTTTGAAATAGTTACTTCAGGGTTATACGTGATATTTTCACAGACAAAAAGCGACTTATGCATATCAGGCAGTTTTTCCTCAAAAGTGAGTGTGACGGTTTTATTGTTTATATCGTCAACTGCCTGCTTTACTGTATACATTCCGTCAAGCTCTGATAAATCTTTTCTACTGTAGAATTTAACCTTATCACCGCTGAAAAAAGCACTGTAGCCCCCCTGCTGTTTGTGGACAAATTCAAACACGGCAGAATTTTCATTAACTATTTCTTTAAGCCTTAAAAATGCGCCGTGAATATTTATTCCGTCATCGTGGGGGTGAGTAAACAGACAATCGTCAATTTTCACATAACCCTTACAGCCACAGACGTGAATACAGTCTGCGAATGATGAAACGTGGTAATTATCTGCGGGAGTGAAGCTGATATTTTTAAAAGTAAGATTTTCACACATCTGCGACAGCCAGCCAAAGCCGTGCATATAATTAACAGTTATATTTTCACTTACAATATTACCGCATTCCCAGAAAAAGAGACCGCTGTTATCCCTGCACCAGTTCTGCGACATTGCAACTGTGTCCCCTACTTTAAATCTCGGTGGAATGATATATGTACATACAACGTCTGTACTACTTACTCTTTTTATTTTAAAAGCAGTTTTTATCGGTGAAAGAATCGTACGGTACACGTCATCACAATTATGGATAACGTTAC
Organism: Eubacterium sp.; assembly: GCA_022511185.1. Lineage (GTDB taxonomy): Bacteria > Bacillota > Clostridia > Oscillospirales > Acutalibacteraceae > Eubacterium_R. The sequence continues at coordinate 15,109 of JAFLSA010000024.1, read as the reverse complement.
AATAGCTGTTTTTATTATTCTTATATTCATAGTAATTTTTCTTTGTAAAAGGACTTTGCTCAAAGAAAGTGATATTGTTTTTCTTGACGAAAAACGGAGTGTTTTCAGGGATTGAATATGTAATCTTAAGTCCCCTTTTTTCTTTGACAGTCATTTCAAAATTTGTGGGTGAATTGTAGCGGATCGTAAAATTTTTTAAGATAATATTTTTACATCTGATAAGTGACAGCGCACACATATCGCCGTGAATAACAAAGGTTGAGCCGGCACCGTCAATGGTGATATTTTCCTTATCCTCTATAAGTATAGCAAAATACTTCTCAGGCTTTACAAAGGAGTCTGTATTTGTCATATGATAGACCTTATGCTCGCTGTAGTCCTTATAAAAATGATATTCATTTTTTTCAAAAAGGATAGTGTCTCCGCTTTTGGCGTCTTTGATAGCCTCTTTAAGACCGACAGACGCATTTTTAGGGGTACAATATAAAGACATATTGATAATCACTTTACTCACCTCACATAGATTCGACTCTCTTAGTTCTCATTATACTATAATTGCGCCACTAATACAATAATTATTGACACAACTGTTAAAAATAAGTTATTATGTAAAAGTATATAGAAATACATAAGGGGTATAAATATGGATTGGAAAGAAATATACAATAGTAAGCTTGTTAGTGCCGAAGAAGCAATAAAGGCAATTAAAGACGGTGATAAGGTCGTTACAGGCTTTGCCTGCGGTGAGCCGTTCGGCATAGAGAGAGCGCTTGTTGAAAATTACGAAAACTACAAAGACGTTCAGATTGTTAATATGCTGACACTTGGTGACTCGCCGTGGTGTGAGCCGAGAATGAAGGGTCATTTTACGCTTAACTGTCTGTTTGCTTCACAGAGCAACAGAAAGGCTATTTCAACCGGTGCATGTGAATTTACCACATCTCACTTTTATGAAATTCCCGATGTAATCAAAAACTATATCTGCCCGAGAGTATCACTTGTTATGGTATCCCCTCCTGATGAGCACGGCTACGTTTCCTTCGGCACTACTGTTGACTATACAAGAGGAACGACAGACTACTGCGAGGTTGTTATTGCTCAGGTTAATAAGTATATGCCACGCACCTTCGGCAACAGCATCAAGCACGTCAGAGATTTTACATATTTTGTAGAGATTGATGAACCGCTCCCTGAAGTCAAAGATGTTGAGATAAGTGAAACTGAAATGAAAATCGGTGAAAACTGTGCATCGCTTATCAATGACGGCGACTGCTTGCAGTTAGGTATTGGTGGTATACCGAATGCTGTGTGCGCTCAGCTTTGGGATAAAAAGGACTTAGGACTTCACAGTGAGCTTGTCGGCGACGGCGTTGTTGATTTGCTTGAAGCAGGTATAATTAATAATAAGAAAAAGCAGACAAATAACGGAAGAACTGTTTTAGGCGCTGCCTTTGGCTCCGAAAAACTGACTAAATATATTAACAACAATCCCTCTGTTGAGATGCACCCCATTGATTACGTAAACAATCCGGCTGAAATTGCTAAGAATGACAATATGGTGTCTATTAACTCCTGCCTGCAGGTTGACCTTTTAGGTCAGGTTGTGTCTGACACAGTAGGTCTTAACCAATTTTCTGCAGTAGGTGGTCAGGTTGATTTTGTAAGAGGTGCTACAATGAGCCGTGGTGGTCGCTCAATAATTGCAATGCCGTCAACTGCAAAGAGAGGTATGATATCAAGAATTGTGCCTATAATCACTGAAGGCAGTGCCATAACTACCCCAAGAAATGACGTAAACTACGTTGTAACGGAATACGGTATTGCCCAGCTTAAGGGCAGAACGCTCAAGGAAAGAGCAAAGGCATTGATTCTTATTGCTCACCCGAGATTCAGACCCCATTTGATTCTTGAATATAAAAATAGATTTAATGAAGATGCCTTTACTAAAGAAGAGCTTAAGGAACAGATTGAACTAATAAAAGTGCATATCAGTAATTCCGCTGACGAGCTTAGAGAAAAGCTTCACGAGGATTTAAAAAAGCTTCTGAAGCATTAAAATTTCAGCAGTCTATAAATTGACATTCAGCTCCATTTCTGCTATAATCTCATAAATTAAGTCAAAGGAGAAAATAATGGCGCTTTATAAAGAAGAACATTTTGGAATTGCAAGAAAAATTGTTTCAAATATGACATCTGAAAGCTGGGAGAGTATCCCCCACGCATCCATGACATATGATGCAGACGTTACTGAGCTTTTTGCTGAATGTAAAAAGCTTAATGCAGACTGCACTGATAAATCAAGGAAAATCACTATCAACACCATAATGCTTAAGATTATCTGTGAGGGACTTAAGGCCGCTCCTAAGATGAATACTCATCTTGAGTTTAACAGAAAGCTTGTAAGAGGATGCTTAAAGTATTTTGACAATATTGATATTTCAATGCCGATGATTTTGCCTTCAGGTGAAATGATGACCATCAATATGCACGATATGGGAAATAAAACTCTCAGCGAAATGACAGCTGCTATCAACGAGGCTGCAAGACGTGCAAGAAATTCAAATATGGAAGAGGTTATGTATCAGGTATCACTTGACTACACCCTTACAGGACTAAAAAAAGGTCATATACGACAGGCTATTAACAAAGTCGTTGGTTCAAAATTAGGCAAGCACAGAGTTAAGAACTTAACAGGCTCAGCTAAAAAGGAATACTATTCTATCCCTACAACAGATCGTTTGACAAGGCACGATATTGAACAGGGCACAACAACAGTATCAAATCTCGGTTCTATATACCGTGAGCAGAAAGGCTTTTGTGCACTTCTTGAGATTATTCCTCCACAGACCACAGCCTTTGCACTTAACGCTGCTCAAAAGAGACCTACAGTAGTTACTGACGAGAACGGCAAGGACACTATTGAAACAAGACTTATAATGCCGATAACGATTGCTATTGACCATAGAGCACTTGATTACGGCGACATTGTTCCGCTTATGAGAAAGTTTGATGAGATATTTGAAAATCCGTCAATTATCCAAAGCTGGAAATAATAAATAAAAAAGCACAGCAACAAGAATGCCCTTGTATGCTGTGTTTTTTATTGCTTTATAATGATGGTATCGGAAAGTTTTTTATAAGAGAAATGACTCTTATGAAAATTCGATTGTTTGAGCCCATTCAACAAAAGTTTCCTGATACTGCTGTAAATCTCCTTCAGAGGTTACAAACTGAACTATCCAAAAAGCATCTGAGGCCTTATGGAGCGTAGTAAAATAATAATAGCTTTCATTGTTTTGGGAATTCGTAAATTGGTATTCAAAGTATGTTAATCCATGATCATTTTTGAGCTCACAGTTGGATGCAGAAGGGTTATTGCTTAACACCAACTCACCGTACTGTTCCAGCGTATAGTTATCAAAGCCGTCCATTAAGCTAAAATCTTCCTTTAAAGCAAATACAGCAACATCCTTTGAATCGTAGCATACGGTGTAGCCCGTCATAGAGGTTTCTGCAAACTGATTGGTTAAGGTAATTGTCATTCCGTTTGAAGAGAAATCTTTTGGTGCAATTTTAGCAGCACCGGAAAACGAGGACAAGACAACAGCAAAGCTAATTATAAATCCAATTATAAAAGCAGCGATTAATACAATGATTCCTTTTTTCGTGCCGTTTTTTCGATTTTGAATCATCTCTTCATTCATCAAAACATCAAAAAGAAAAGCATTTCCGTTAGCAGGATTAAATTGATTTTTACCACTTAGAAACACATCTTCCTCTCCTGCAGGAATTGGGAAAAAGTCGTTACAATAACCTTTGCTCAGTTTATCTGCTATTATAAACACCTTGGCTGCATTTTCGTCAATGACAAATGTTTTTTCCTCACCGTTTTTCAAAGTGCCTATTTTACGACACGGTGTATTGTTGATCATTATTTCGGCAGAAGAAGGGTCTTCAATATACACCTTCATATTGGCAAGACATGCCACAAAACTTTTGGTTCTCTTTATTGTTAAGTTCCTCATACTATCACCTCAGTCATAGAATAACATAGCTGTATTTTGTATTCAAGTTGTTTTAACAAAAAAGCGACAAATTTCATTTTGTTGAAACTTGTCGCTTTTTTTGGTGCGCCTGACAGGACTTGAACCTGCACGGTTTCCCGCTGGATGCTAATAATATTGCTACCTTTATGAAAAAAAGATTTAACGTTGATTATTTGCGAGAAAACGTCGACCCGAAATATCAGAATATTTCTCATGTAAATAATCAAATATGTCTATAGCCTTGTCACTATTTTTTGAAATTACAGTGAGCTTATAAGCAGGATTACAACACCAACAATAATATATTTTTCTAGGTAATTCACAAGGATTACTTTCATACATACAAATTAAATAATAGTCTATATTATATTCCGCATCAAAAAAATTATAACCTTCCAAACAAGTAGTATCAGCATTATATAATTCATTTGATTTCTTTAATGATTTGAAATTAATTCTTTCTAAATTAGATAGACTCCAATCAACATATTTGTTTAATGGCGAATCATTGTCACTGTCAATATTATTTGACAATTTTATAAATTTATTTGAATTGTTATCATCATGATTTTGAAGAATCTTATTATCATCAATCATTTTATAATCTATTCTCCTTCCAATCAAATCGTCAATTGACAACTTATGATACTCTGCAATTTTATAAACACTTTCTAATGCTGGTACAGTTCCTTTTTTCCATTTATTAATAATTCCGTTCGACAAACCAATTGCTTTTTCATACGCCTTAACATTTTTACCTTCTTCTTCAATAAGAGACTCAACATTCTTAACAAAATTATTTATAATAAGCTCAGCATAAATCATATTGACCTCCTTCAGAAAAAGTATATATAATTTGTCCACTATATTTAATATAATTATACACATAAATTCGAACGCTGTCAATAGATATATTTCTAACGAATGTCTTTCTTTCTATTTATTTTTATAAATATAGCAATTAGCGCCACATAATCGTCTGAATATGTGGCGCTAATTGCTAATAATATCAAATTTATCCTACAATCTATCTATTCTTTGCTTTAATTCTAATATAATACCTAAATAATTATCTCTAACAGAAAGCGGATAGTTAAATAATTCCCTATTAATTATATTTACTTTATCATATAATTCAATCTTGTTATAATTTAATTCATATTCATTTTCTATATTTTCAATTGATTTTTCTAAATCATTAATTATATCACTTATCCTTGTGTTTGGAAAATCATTATGTAGAGCATACTTATTCTCATTTTTCCTAGAATAACCATGTTGATCCATTGTCAATTTATACTCTATTTTATTTAACTTTTCTAATATCATAAAAATTGTTTTATCTTTATCGTCACCAATATCATTATTTTTCAATGAATTAATAAACTTAAAGTCCCTAATTGCATCATGAACAGGACTGATTGGTTCATCATCATTATAATCAATAGTTTTTAAAGCATTTACTAAATTTTCTTTTAGCTCCTTTATACCCTGAGCATCATTTATATAAAAAATTGTTCTATGATCTTTTACATCAAAAGGAAGTACAGTATCTTCCTCAGCAATAACAATTACAGGTTTGCCGATACAAAATCTTATAGCTAACTCATACATAACATTTGGGTTTAATCCTGTTAAATTGGCAATTACTAAATCATCTTCATAAAGTTTTTCGTAAATCTGTTTTACAATTGCAGTTGAATCATATAGTCTATGTGCAACATCCTCTTTATAAATTATTCCATTAACTCCTACTTCTAAGACCGGGATGATTGCTTCATCGATTATCCCATTCATATGCCTCCTTACTTTACTACCTGGCTCACCTATAGGAGTAATAATAAAACATTTTTTCTCGATAATATCAGATTTTTTATTATTTTTTGACATTTAATTAACTCCTTGTCTACTTGAATTATTATAAGTTGTAATTAATTAAATCAATAGATTAATATCAAATAAGTAAATAAAATTCAATAGCAAATACAAAATTGCACATTTTTTCGACAAAAATGAATAGATTTGACAAAAGAAATCAAAAAGCTGTAAACTCATAATAGAGCTTACAGCTTTTTGATTGGAACTGATGATGGATAATACATAATGGTAGATTTAAAAGTCTCAATGATAACTATTATAATGGCGAAATGATAGATTCATTAATAGCATCATAGGAAGAAAAAAAGAGCAAAACAGCAAGCTGAAAAGCTTGCTGTTTTTGTTTGTCTATGAACTATGCATCATGTTGATTACTCAATTTAACACCTTCGAATATTAAACACTCAAAATCAAACAATTCTTCTGTATACCTACCGCTTTTGGCATATATTGTTCCATCTTCGTTCCAATAAACTGTTCCAAATAAATCATAATAAATTACTTCACCATCAGTAAAATAATCGTTATATTCATCATATGGCACAAGTTCGTTATTTTTATCATAGTAGAAATAACCATTTTCATCTAAATAGCAATACATGCCATTATAAACATTTCCGTTTTGGTCGATGTAATCGTTTGTAAGAAGGCTTTTGAATGATCGATCGGGAGTGTATGTGTTGCCTTCTTGATCAAATAACGGAACTTCAATGTAATCCGAATACATATTTCCATATACATCATATGCAGCAGCAATCGGCTCATCGTCAACATAGCTTTTAACAACGCCGATTCCCATTGTAACAACAGAAACAAATGTAATTATTATTGCAGCAGCATAGATAATAATTGATAAAACTAAAAAGACATTGCTCGCTTTACTCGCCTTATTTACACTAACGTTTTCTACAGTTTTTTCGGCTATCCATCTGCGATATATTTCATATGAAATTCTTGTAATAATAGGAGATATCCAGATAAATAGGATCCAGACAAGCTTATGCTTATCTTGTCTTACTTTTAGGATTTTATATGTAGAAATAACCATAAGCAGGGAAACAACCAATCTTAAAATAGGAACAAGAGTTGAATATCCAATGCCTCCGGCAACAAATAAACCCTGAGAAATATTTTCAAACATAATCATCACCAAATAAATTATATCATGACAAAATACAAAAGGCCAGTTTAAGCCTTATAATGAAATAAAAAAGAACCGAGTTTTTATCTCAGTCCTTTTGGTGCGCCTGACAGGACTTGAACCTGCACGGTTTCCCACTGGATCCTAAATCCAGCGTGTCTGCCAATTCCACCACAGGCGCATATTGCTTAAATATATTATCATTATTCAATTATTTTTTCAATAGTTTTATCCTTTTTTAATTTATTTTCATAGTATGAATTAGGTTGTTATGACCAATAAAACGAAAGGAGAACTATTATGAGTTGTTCTAACAGAAATCTTAATAATCTTGACACGACAGTGTACAGCACAAATTCATGCTCATCATCAAACAATAACCCTACTGTAACCATTCAGTTTATTGACGGCGCTACACCATTCAGCCAAGGCAATAACTCACAGTCAGGCAATAATTCACAATCAGGAAATTGCTCACGCGGAGAATGCAATCATCACAAACCTGAAGAAGAGCAGGAAACACATCCGACAAACACTTTTGCGCTGTTCTATAATGCAGCAACAACAGGCGCTGAATTTGAAGCAGGAGAAAATATACCGTTCCCGTCAACACTCTATAACACCTCAGATGCTTGTAAAGACAATGGTATAACAAATAACAACGGCATTATAACTCTGTCTACGTGCAATAAAGAGAGCCGTTCTTATCTCATAAACTATCAGGTAACAGGTTCCTTTGATGATGCAGAGCTTGGTATAGCTGTAAACGGAATTGTTGATACAAACTCAATAATTGCCGCAGACACTAACGATGATACCACAATATCAGGCAGCTATATTGTGACCGTACCGAGAAAAACGGCAACAACAATTGCATTAACAGTCGTAAGCGGTGAGGTAGAAACAGGCACACCGACTGTCGGCACAAACATCTCAATCGTAAGAATTGACTAAAAACGGGTGTGGCACAGCCACGCCTATACTTATACATACAATATAAAAACTAATTCTTTTCATTATTTGTTATGGCAACAGCTGAGCAATAAACCGCTTTTACGCCGTAAATTTTAAGCATTTTGGCACATTCGTTAAGCGTTGCACCCGTTGTTTTAACGTCATCAATCAAAAGAATTGTTTTACCGTCAAGACCATTCTTATAATCATCCGCAACATCATAAGCACCGAAAATATCAGCCTTTCGCTCCATAGCGGACTTATGGTGCTGAACGCCTGTATAACGAACCTTTTTAAGCAGGGAAATTACAGGTGCATTTATATGCTTTGATACTCTGTTTGCTAAAAGCTCTGATTGATTAAATCCGCGTTTTCTTTCGTGGAAATTACGAAGCGGAACAAAGGTTATCATATCAAATGCCAAGTCTGAATAATGCTCTGAAATACATTTTGCAATATCATCACCGAGCTTATTTGCAAGAAACGGCATATCGCCGTTTTTAAATCTATGTATGGCAGGGACAAGGGTATCCTTGTAATAATACGGCGCAACAATCTGCTTGTACTCATTCTTATGCTTTTTGCAGTTACATTCATCCTTTGAAGCACCGCAGAATTCACAAAGCGGTGCTTTTATTATTGGAGGATTTTTACAATCAGAGCAAACTGTTTCATCAAGCTCGATAACCTCACCGCAAAGCTCACAGCGATTTGGAAATATAGCTTTTGATAATGCGCTAAGTGCTGATTTCAACTCGCTCATACGGTAAGATATGGGGAAATTTTTTCAAAAGTACTCTCCCCTATTCCTTTGATATTTTTAATCTGCTCAACGCTTGTGTAACCGCCGAGATAGTCACGGTATTCTAAAATATAGCTTGCTTTTACTTCACCTATACCATCAATCGTCATAAGCTCTTCGGCTGTGCAGGTATTGAGATTTAATGGGTATGTTACAGTTGATGGTGCACCTTCGTTGTAGCCTTGACTTTGAGTGACAACGTTTGATACATCATTTAGGGTACTATTACCTTTATAATCCGTTGTCTGCTCGGCTTGATATCCCGTTATCTGTTCGGTTGTCTTACCGACAGTATTATCAAGTGAAATCTTCGGCATTGACAGAGAAAAATACAGAATAATACCCGACAGAATTATCAATCCAAAGCCGATGATTATTAAACTTTGTCTTTTTGAGCTTTTCATTTTCGCTTTGATTTACCTTTGAAATTTTTTTGTTTTGTCGTTCTTTGCTTTCTATTATCAGGCACAGAATTTTTGCTCGGTTTTACAAGGCATTTGCTGTCATAGCCGATAAGATCATACCGCTTTGCTCGCTTGAGCGCTTCCTCAACCAATCGGTGATTTTTCGGATTAAAATACTGAAGCAACGCTCTTTGCATTGCCTTATCGTGCTCAGACTTTGCAACGTAAACTTCTTCCATCGTGTATGGGTCAAGTCCCGTATAAAACATACAGGTTGAGATTGTGCCGGGTGTAGGATAGAAATCCTGCACCTGTTCGGGTCTGATATGATTTTTCTTGAGAAACAGGGCAAGCTCTATTGCATCATCAAGCGTTGAGCCGGGATGAGATGACATTAAATAAGGAACGAGATACTGTTCCTTATTGATCTCGCCTGTGTACTGAAAATATCTGCGAGAAAATTCTATATACGCCTCTATATGAGGCTTTCCCATCTTATCAAGGACAGATGCCGAGCAATGCTCAGGCGCAACCTTAAGCTGACCTGATACGTGATTTTCAACAAGCTCTCTAAAAAAGGTATCGTCCCTGTCCTTTAAAAGATAATCATACCTGATACCGCTGCGGATAAATACCTTTTTAACTCCATCTATTTTTCTGAGACCTCTGAGAATATCAAGGTAGTCGCTGTGGTCAACGGAAAGATTTCCACAAGGGTTTGGTGCAAGGCACTTTTTACCCTTGCAGAGTCCGTGCTCCTTCTGATAATCGCAAGACGGCTTTCTGAAGTTAGCCGTAGGACCGCCAACATCGTGAATATATCCCTTAAAATTCGGCATATGCGTAAGCTTTTCAGCTTCAATCATAATACTCTTTTTAGAGCGTGACGTGACGTATCTGCCCTGATGAAATGCAATTGAGCAGAAATTGCACGCGCCAAAACAACCTCTGTTATGAGTAATTGAAAACTCGACCTCACGTATTCCCGGAACACCGCCGAAACTTTCGTATGACGGATGATATGCCCTCATATACGGCAGAGAGTAAACCCAGTCAAGCTCCTTTTGTGTCAAAGGAGGCATTGGCGGATTTTGCACAATCATAGTCTTTCCGTGCTTTTGCTTTATAAGCCTGCCACGGATATGATCCTGCTCGTCCTGCTGGATTCTGCAGGACTTAGCATATTCCTTTTTACTGTTTAAAACATTTTCATATGACGGACATTCAACGCCAACGTAGGGTGTTTCAGTAGTCGGACAAGCATAGCATGTGCCGAGAATATCTCTCATATCTCTGATATTCTCTCCGCTGTCAAGCCTTCGCGCAATTTCAATCGTCTGATTTTCACCCATACCGAAGCTGAGCAAATCAGCCTTTGAATCAATAAGAATACTCGGTCTTATTTTATCGTCCCAGTAATCGTAGTGAGCAAAACGCCTGAGAGAAGCTTCAAGTCCGCCGATAATTACAGGACTGTCAGGATAAAGCTCTTTTATGATATTAGAATAAACGATAACTGCCCTATCAGGTCTTTTGCCTGCAACTCCGCCTGCCGTATACGCATCATCGTGGCGAAGTCGCTTTGCCGCGGTATAATGCGCAACCATTGAGTCAATATTACCGCTTGTTACAAAAAAGCCTAATCGCGGCTTACCAAACTGAACAAAGTCAGCCGTGCTTCTCCAGTCAGGCTGGCTAAGTACGGCTACTTTAAATCCTTTATTTTCAAGGACTCTTGTTATTATAGATGCGCCAAATGAGGGGTGGTCAACATATGCGTCGCCTGTAACGTAGACGAAATCTACGCTATCCCATCCCCTGTCAAGCATCTCTTGTTTGTTTATAGGAAGAAAACCGTTCATTTTATTCCTCGATCAATTTATTCTTCGTCGTCATCGTTAAGTGGGAAATCGTCGGTTTCTGTATCGTCAAAGGACATCTGCTCAGTGTTATCGGCAGTAAAGTCACGGTTTGACGAATAAGCCTGCATCTCAAGCCACTGCTGGCGTGTAATGAGAATTTCTCTTGGCTTTGCGCCGTTTGCAGGTCCGATAATTCCCTTTTCCTGAAGCTGATCAACAATCTTTGCACCACGTGCATAGCCTACAGAAAGCTTACGCTGTAAGAAGGACGTGGAGGCAGTACCTGTTTCAAGCACGATATCAACAGCCTTATCAAACAAAACGTCAAGCTGCTCGCCGTCTCCGTCATCCTCAAACGGTGATGACTTCTTGTCCTGTACGGCCTTAGCTTCAATTTCCTTTGCAATCTCCTCGTCATATCGGCTTTCACCCTGATTTTTAATGAAATTGCAAAGCTCCTCAACCTCTTCATCGGATATAAAGCAACCCTGAACACGAACAGGCTTTGCAGCACCGATAGGCGAATAAAGCATATCACCGTGACCTAAAAGCTTTTCAGCTCCGGCAGCGTCAAGAATAGTTCTTGAATCAATCTGTGAGGAAACTGTAAGTGCAATACGTGATGAAATGTTAGCCTTAATAAGACCTGTGATAACGTCAACTGACGGACGCTGAGTCGCGATTACAAGGTGCATACCGACGGCACGAGCCATCTGTGCAAGACGGCATACGGAATCCTCAACCTCTTTAGGTGCCGCCATCATCAAATCTGCAAACTCGTCAATAAAGATACAGATTTTCGGCATCGGCTCCATATCATCGTGCTTTTTAACGTACTTGTTATAGCCCTCAATATCACGGACACCAACCTCGGAAAGTCTTTGATAACGCTGGAGCATTTCGGAAACTGCCCAGCCGAGCGCACCAGCTGCCTTTCGTGGATCTGTTACAACAGGCACAAGAAGATGAGGTATGCCTGCATATTTTGAAAACTCAACCTGCTTTGGATCAATCATAAGGAATTTCACCTCATCAGGCTTTGCTCTGTAAAGAATTGAGGTGATAATTGAGTTCATACATACAGATTTACCTGAACCTGTTGTACCTGCGACAAGAAGGTGAGGCATCTTTGAAACATCACAGTAAACACATTTGCCGGCAATATCCTTGCCAAGTCCTGCCGAAAGTTTTGAGCTTTGCTCATAGAATTCGGGCGTGTCAATAAGCTCACGCATAGTGACCGAATTTTTAATTGTATTCGGTACTTCAATACCAACGGCAGCTTTACCCGGTATAGGTGCTTCGATACGGACGTGCGTTGCCGCAAGATTAAGTGCAATATCATCAGCAAGATTTGTAATCTTTGAAATACGGATACCTGCCGCCGGCTTAAGTTCGTAGCGTGTTACAGTAGGACCTCTTGAAATATCGGTAATAGTTGCATCAACGTTAAAGGAATGGAGCGTGTCAATGAGCATCTTTGCATTTTCCTTAAGCTCACCGCTTATATCCTTAGTTGATTTCTTTGTACCCTTTTTAAGCAAATCAACATCAGGCAACTTATAATCGTTGACAGTTGACTCCATTGATTCCTTGGAAACTTCAAATTTCTCAATCGGCTTACTGTCAGCCTTCTCTTCCTCAGATACATCCTTGACTATTTCGTCAATAGATTTTCCTTCCTTTGGAGAATTTTTCTGCTCACGCTCACGTCTGTTTCTTTCAGTAGCGGCATTGATTTCGTCGATAATATCTTTAGGTACTGATGTTTCGTCCTCTTCGGGATTAAATACCTCTTTTTTCCCTCTTCTGCGCTTTGGCTTCTCCTCAGCTTCGTCACCCGGAGGGTCAACGTCAAGCGGAACGTCAATATTCTGCTTGTTCATTTTGCGCTTTTCAATCTGTTCAGAGATAACGGGTGCAACCTTTTTATACGTTTCTGTAGCAGGCTTTGCTGCACCCTTGAAAAACTGAATAATTGTAATACCTGTCAGAAGCATAAAGTCAACGAGGAAAAGAACTATTGATACAATAATTGCAGGAGCCTTTCCCATTGAGAGAAGGAGCCATCCGATTACTGCACCGATAAAACCGCCGTTAAAGGTTGTAGGCGCAGTTTTATAGCTTTCAACAATAACCTCCTTGAAAACTTCACCTGTGCTGTGGCTGACTATATGTACAAATGACGCAATAAGCAAAACCATAATTACTGTTTCAATTGACTTTGCAACAAGCCTTGACGGCTTTGAATTATTGAACATATAAAACAGCATTACAACAATGGAAATGAGTGGAAATACGCAAGCTGCAAAAACGCCGAAAACACCCACGTAAACGTTATGCAGCACGTTCCATACGCCGTCGCCGTTAATAACAGCAAGGCAGAAAAAGATGACTGACAACGCAAAAATAACGATACCTGTAATTCTCATTACGTCGTCTTGCTTTGTATCTGCGTGTGGCTGAGCCTTAGACCTTGTGCCTGCTTTTTTTGCAGAATTATTTTTTGACTTACTGTTTGTTTTCTTATTTGCCATATTATCCTCTCTTAGTTACTTAATAATTATTTCAAACACACCTATGACAAAGCAGATAAATCCTATTGCGATATCATACCACGCAAAATATTTAAGTGCCTTATTCTTCATAACAAAAATGAACACCTTTACTGCAAGGAAGGTAAAGAGTGCAGAAATTACAAGTCCTATGATTGCAGAAACTACGCTGATCTTTGTAACACCGACGCATATTTCAATGATGCCTGTAACCAAAAGCACCATTGTTGACATTACCATTGAATACCTGAGTGCATACTTGTCACTCATACCGACAAGTATACCGACACAGAACACACCTGCAACAAGTGATGCACCGGCCGTCGGCACGGCTAAAAACGCAATTATACCGATAATCAGCGCCTGAACGATTTGCGGCAGTTGTTTATTTTTCTTATTAACCATACTTGCTGTAACAATTAAAAGAGCACCTGTAAGAGCGATACAAATACCCTCACCGAGCAGGTTGCCGTTATAAGACGTTCTGTGAAAAACCATATACACGTTCGTGTACTTGCCTGCCGGAATCAGATAAAACAGCATTGGAACAAAGGAAAGAATGGTCATATACATAAATTTCCTTTGCGGTGAAGAGTTCTTAACGTCAAGGCGTTTATGGAACAAATCACTCCAACCGCCTATAAAGTTAGTAAAGAGGCGTAAAAACAGCTTATAAAAAGCAACAACAATTCCGATTGCGATACCTATATGTATAACGCCTGTCAGCTGTGAGCAGGCATTTGTAAATCTTCCTGAAAAATCGTGAAATATTGCACTGTGACCGCTTTCAGACACCGGGAATATCCAAGTAATTGCCTGTCCTATTGCCTGAAAAATTGCAGTTAAAATCGACATAATCCTTACCTCCGTATAGAGATGCGTTATCAAGATAGTAGCCCTGTCTAATATAGTCATAAGGGTTACTTGAACGAATACTGTTTACTGCTGAGGCAGGTGTGTAAAAAATATCATTTTCAGATATGATTGAATAAATCAATTCTCACCCTCCTCAATACATTTGTTGAGAAAATCAAGAGCATCACTTAGACCGCCCATTTCATCAATAAGGCCTGTTTTAACAGCACTTTCACCGTCAAGAACTGTACCCACGTCCATAATAAGCTCGCCTGTTTTAAGCATAAGCGTGCGAAAATCCTCAGTGCTTATCTTTGAATTATTTGCAACGAATTTAACGATTCTATCCTGCATTTTTTCAAAATATGAAAGCGTTTGAGGAACGCCTAATACAAGGCCGTTCATTCTTACAGGATGAACTGTCATCGTTGCACTTGGGACAATAAAGCTCTTTCTACAGCTAACGGCAAGCGGAACGCCGATTGAATGACCGCCGCCGAGGACTAATGAAGCAGTAGGAGTTTTCATAGTTGATAAAAGCTCTGCTATCGCAAGTCCCGCCTCAACATCACCACCAACTGTGTTAAGAATAATGAGTAAGCCCTCAATCTC
>JAFLSA010000023.1 GCA_022511185.1 Eubacterium sp. | reverse complement strand
CAGTTCACACAGGAGCAAAAGGATAAGCTCCCTTTGTGGAAAAACGAGCTTGTTATGCGAAATCACGCTGTCGGCGGTTACACGTCACGTTCTGTCGGTAAGCGCTGGAACAGAAGATGCGAGGAGCTTGCAGATATCACAGAGCGCGGCTCTGTTATGGCATCATATCTCGGCACTGCAGACTATAATCAGGCAAGTATTAACCGTTCGTGGAAAAGGACTATCGCACATCATTTTCACGATGATATGCCGGGTACTTCCTGCCAGCGTGTTTACAGACGCTCGTGGAATGACCTTGCAATGTCAATGAATCAGTTTACAAATGAGCTTGATGCCTCGGTTTCATCCGTTTCAAATCTTATGAAAACTGACTTTTGTTCAGGTATTCCCGTTATGGTATATAATCCTGTTGAGGCTCAAAGACGTGGCGCAGTAACTGTAAGGCTTAACGATTTTTCACAGCCGTACGTGCGTGTTTTTGACGATAACGGCAGGGAGGTCAAGTCACAGGTAAATGACCTTGAAAATGGCACTCTTGAGGTCGTGTTTATTGCAGACGTAAAAAGCCTTGGTACAAGGGTATACGATTTCAGACCGAGTGACAGACCCTGCGGTTTAAAGAGTGATATTTCTATCAATACCGATAACGTTATGGAAAATCAGAAGTATATCGTCACTCTTAACACACGCGGAAATATTACCTCAATTCTTGATAAAGACCTTGATGAAAAAGAGCTTTTAAAAGAGCCGATTTCTCTCGGCTTATTCAATTACACCGGCTCAATGGAATGGCCGGCGTGGGAAATGAATTTTGATGAGGCAAACAAGGATGCTGACAGAACACCTAACCTTGTCACAATCACAGTGCTTGAGCAAGGCCCTGCAAGAGTTGCCTTTAAGGTAATTCAGCAGGATAAGCGCAGTACGTTTACAAATATTATTGCACTCACCGACGGTTCAAATCTGGTTGAGGTTTACAGTGAAATTGAGTGGCAGTCATTTCGCACGCTTGCAAAGAATAAGTTTTCTTTCACTTGCGAAAATGAAAAGGCTACGTTTGACTTAGGTCTCGGTGCAATTGAGCGTGAAAATATGAACGAAAAGCTCTTTGAGGTTCCGGCTCAGAAATGGGCAGATATCACTGACAAGAGCGGCGAATTCGGCGTTTCCGTTATCAGCGAGTGCAAGTACGGCTGGGATAAGTTTAAGGACAATATGCTCAGAATGACCGTTCTTCACACACCAAAAAGAAATTACAGAATCGACTCAATGCAGTCCTTTATGGACCTCGGTCTTAACAGATATTCGTATGCGATTTTCAGCCACAGCGGTAAGGTTGGCGCACAAACTCAGCTTGAAGCAAGGCAGTTTGTCACACCTATGACAGCTTTTGTTACATCAAAGCATCAGGGTGCGCTTAAGACTGAATACTCATTCGGCGAGGTGTCAACGAACGACGTAATTATCCGTGCAATTAAAAAGGCTGAGGACAGCGATGAAATCGTTGTTCGTCTTAACGAGGGTACTAACAAGGCTGTCGATAACTTCACTTTAACACTCGGAGAGGGCATTGAATCAGCACGTGAAATTTATGCAAGTGAGGAGTATAAGGGCGAAGCAACTGTTGAAAACGGATGCCTTGTAACGTCCTTTAAGCCTTATGAAATAAAGAGCTTTGCGCTCAAATTAAAGCCGTCAGCAGTTACGGCTGAAAAGGTAAAATCTATCCCCGTAAGCCTTGATTTTGATAAGAACATTATCACAAAGCAGGGAGAAAAAGCTGACTTTGATTTCACAATTCCTTATGAAATTATCCCTGATAAAATCAAGTCTAACGGTGCAGAATTTGTGATTAACAAGAACGGCAAAAACGCTCTTCTTGCTAACGGTCAGAGCATTGAGGTTTCAGACAATGCAGATAAGCTCGTCTTCCTCTGCGCATCTCTTGACGGCGACAGAAATGCTAAATTCCTTGTTGATGATAAGGCAGTTAACGTTAAAGTCAATTCCTGTTTTGAGAGCTTTGCTCGTTGGGATCTTTACGATTTCGAGGAAACGGCTTACATTAAAACAGGAAAGTTAGGTTATGAGGCAACTCACAGCCACAAGGACGGCAAGGATGCTGTCGCAAAGGGAATGTATTTCTATATAGCATCGCTTCATGTTAAGGGCGCAAAAGCCGTAACACTTCCTGTCGATGATAAAATCGTTATTATTTCAGGAGCTCAGCTTTGCGGCGTGAATGCTTCACTTGCTACTCCGACATATGATGAGATTGTAAACAACAGACCGTTTACATTTGCTATGACCCTTAAAGAGAAACTCCAGTATATTTGGAATAAATGTGTATGGAATCTCAATGACAAGGACGATTTTCTCCGTCATAACAATAACGGCAAAAACGGCAAGAGACTTGAAACATCTCATGCAACTGTATCAAGGTCAGTGGATAATATTGATCACTAATTTTTTACAGGAAAATGGCAATGAAACCTAAATTTGATGAAAACTGGACGAATAAAAATAACGGCTATCCTTTGTATGACAAGGACGTTGAACGCTTTATATCGGTAGTGCCTAATGAAAATCAGCTAAGACTTGCAGAGAAGCCTTATTACTGCTTTATCCATTTCGGTATGAACACCGCAACTGCAAGGGAATGGGGCTCAGGTCTTGAAACCGTAAAAGATTTTACGATCGAGTCAATCAATGCAAAGCAGTGGGTGTCTGCCATTAAATCGAGCGGTGCAACGGGTATAATTTTAACCTGCAAGCATCACGACGGCTTTTGTCTTTGGGAAAGCGAGTATACTGATTTTTCCGTTAAATACTCCGATTTTGACGGCGATATCGTTAAAATGGTGTCAGATGAATGCGTGCGGCAGGGCATTGATTTCGGCGTGTATTTATCCCCTTGGGATATGCACGACAAGCGTTACGGCACAGATGCCTATAACGATTATTTCTGCAATCAGCTCACAGAGCTTCTGACAAATTACGGCGATGTTTTTGAGGTCTGGTTTGACGGTGCTAAAGGCTCAAATGCCGTCAAATTTGAGTATGACTGGAACAGATATTTTGAACTTGTAAGACACCTTCAGCCAAAGGCAAATATTGCAATATGCGGTCCTGATATCCGCTGGGTAGGCAACGAGGGCGGTAAAAGCCGAAAGTATGAATATTCCGTTGTTCCATGTGCACTTCGTGAATCAGAAAGAACAGAGAAAAACAGTCAGCAGAATGAGGCGCAAGCCGCCGCACTGAAAAAATATGACGCAAAGGATGAGGACTTAGGCTCTCGCAAGATAATCGAGAAAAATGCTTATCTTTGCTGGTATCCTGCTGAGGTTGACGTGTCAATACGCAAGGGCTGGTTTTATTCCGATAACGAGAATAAAACTGTCAAGTCACCGAAAAAGCTGTTTGATATCTATCTTAATTCGGTCGGCAATAACTGCACTCTGCTTTTAAACGTTCCGCCGTCTGATAAGGGCGTCATTCATAAAAAAGATGTAAAAGCTCTGAAAAAATTCGGAAAGATGATTAATTCAGTAACCGAGAATCCTGTCGTTGTGCAGGAGATAGGCGCACTCACAAAGGATAACGGATACATTGAATATAATTTTGAAAGCGTTAAAAAGCTGAAATATGCCGTTATTTCTGAGGATATACGCTACAGTCAGCGGATTGAGGATTTCGATTTATATATCAAAAAGCAAAACGGCAAGTATAAGCGTGTCTATCACTCAAAAGCCATAGGCTCAAAAAAAATTATTCCGATAAAGAACAAAAAATGTATCGGCGCCTGCCTTGTTATCCGCCAGTCACGCAGCAATCCTGTCATAAAATCAATAGGCTTTTATGAATAATAACTAAACCCACCATTCATTTTTTGAAATTGGTGGGTTTTTGTATGTCACAAAATGTATACTTTTAACGAATATAGAAATGAAAGGAATTCCTTACAGAATGGGAAGGAGGTTAAATATGTTTGACAATGCGTTAATCAAGCTGATAAAACACAATACCGAAAAGGGTATGTCAGCCCTTATGGAGCAATATACGGGACTTGTGTACACAGTCGTAAAAAATAAGATATCGACTGTTTGCGGTGCTGAGGATATTGAGGAAACGGTCAGCGACGTTTTCGTCGCCTTTTATAATCAGATTGATAATATCGATTTGGAAAAGGGCAGCCTGTCGGCATATTTAATATCAATAGCCAAAAGAAAGGCTGTTGATAAATTCCGTATGGTGAGTAAATCATTTGAGATAAGTACGGACGATGACGGCTTTATCGAAATTTCGGATAGCTTTAACCTTGAAAATGAAACGGAGAAAAATGAGCTTTACTGTAATTTGATTAATGAGATTAATTCTCTTGGAGAGCCTGATTCAACAATAATTTTTTGCAGGTATTATCTCGGCTTTAAGTCAAAGGAAATAGCTCAGCTTATCAGCCTGAGTGATGACAATGTCCGCAAGCGCCTGCAAAGAGCATTAAAAAAACTTGAAATGAAACTGAAAGGAGTTTACTATGAAAATTAATTTGTATAAGGTATTTGACGAATTGAATACGGCAGATTTAAAAAATATATCAAATAAAAATATAGCAGTACCGATTGAAGAAAGAACTGCTGATAGAATCAAAGCAAAAGTTTTTGAAAGGCTCAACCTGAACAGCAATGAAAAATCTACTGTAAAAAAGAAAAGAAAGGTCATTTCTTTCAGAAGATTAATTGCAATTGCCGCTGTATTAGTGATAGTGCTTGGCAGTATAACAACAGGCGCAACAGTCCACTTTAAGCCTGACAGTGCACTTGCACAGTATCTGACCTTTGATAATACGGTTGATTTAAGCACTCTGGGTCAGGAGCTTGACGTACACAGCACATCAAACGGTTATGAATTTGTTTTAAAGCAGGTATTGTCAGATAATTCAACTATGCATCTGTTAATTGAATGCCCCACTGAAAATGATTTAATACTATATCCGGAGGAAATAGATATCCGTGTAAATGGCAGACCGTACTTTGACGGCTTTGGCACTGCCGTATGGCTTAAAGATAATAATATATGCAATTTGGTTATTCAGGGATTAAGAAATATTAAAAATAATGACACTGTAACGATTAAAGTTACAAGCCTTCGCTACTTTGATTTCAAAAACGAGGATTTTATTGATGATCGTGATGAAATAAAGGGCGACTGGAGCTTTGATTTTAACACAGTTAGGGCAGATGTTAAACAAGAGCTTGAAAGTGTAGAAACAATTAAGGACTCTGACAATGAATATAAAATCAAAAAGCTCACTGTATCTCCGCTTGGGATTTATATAGATTATAAGCAAATAAACGGAGACAGTTCATATGACAAAGGTGTTTTCAAGAACTCAATAAACGAAGATTTTGTTATCGTTGAAATGAAGGATGGCACGCTTTATACGAACAGTGTAGATGCCAGAGATTTTAATGTAACTGTTGGAGGGACGGCAAGATATGGCCAGCCGTATCGCGGTAATATTGACGTTACGTTTTTAAAAGTAATTAACGTTGATAATATTAAGTCAATTACTATTGACGGTAATGTAATCTATCCGGCATAACAATTAAAGCACTCAGCTAATCACTGAGTGCTTTGTTTATTGCATTTATTACTTTCTTTTTATCTGCTGACCACAGGGGAGCTATCAGGTCTTTTTTTGCTCCGTCGCCTGTAAGCCTGTGAATTACGATATTTTCAGGGATAATTTCAACACAGCTTTTGATGATATCCAAATACTCGTCAAACTCCAGTGTTTTAAATTTTTCTGCCGTATAATCTTTTTCAAGGTCGGTATTTTTCAGGACGTGCAAAAGCTGTAGTTTTATACCATTAATACCGCTTTGGCAAACGTATTTCACTGTTTCAAGCATATCATCTTTTGTTTCATTCGGCAGACCAAGTATGACGTGAACAACGATATTAACACCGATTTTTTTCAACTCTCTCACAGCCTTATCGTAGACGTCAAGACTGTATCCGCGCCTGATATATTCGGCACTCTTTTCGTGAATTGTCTGTAATCCCAGTTCAACAAACACAGGCTTGATTTTGTTAAGCTCATCGATAAGTGACAGTACTTCATTCGGAAGGCAATCAGGCCTTGTCGCAATCGAGAGCGCAACAATATCCTTATGCGTTATCGCCTCATAAAACTTTTCTTTGAGCGTATCAATAGGCGCATAAGTATTGGTAAACGCCTGAAAATAAGCAATATATTTACCGCTTTTTATTTTCGAGGAAACTCGCTTTTTTCCTTCTTCAATCTGCTGAGTGATTGACAGGGCGGAGGACTCTGCAAAGTCACCGCTGCCACCTTTTGAGCAGAAAATACAGCCTCTTGTATCAATCGTTCCGTCACGGTTCGGGCAGGTGAATCCTGCATTAAGGCTCAGCTTGTAAACCTTTTCGCCAAAGGTGTCACGCAGATAATTATTCAGACTGTAGTATTTCATAAAAATCCCTCAGACTGTTCTTATTTCCGCATACGAACGATGTGGTTTTATCGGCATCAAGAGGCGCTTTTTCAAAGGTGTAAGCCTCGCCGCCGGCTTCTTTTAATATGAGCGATGCGCCAGCCCAGTCCCACGGGCGAAGTATCATTTCATAATAAAGGTCAGCCTTACCCGATGCAACGTAGCAGATATCAAGCGCAGCAGAGCCGGCACGCCTCACCTCAAGTGCCTTATAAAAAATCTTTTCTGTCAGTTTAAACGTCTTATGTGCCAGCTCATGCTCATACGGACAAGTGCCGAACAGTACAAGACTTTCATCAATCGCACAGTCGGAAACGTGAATAGGCTTGCCGTTTAAGTATGCGCCCTTGCCCTTTTGGGCATAAAACATATTGTTTAAATCAGGGTCAAGCACAACGCCGATAATCATTTCCTTGTCCTTTGCAAGACCAACGCTTATTGCGCTGTGCTGAAAGCCTTTTATAAAATTTGTTGTGCCGTCAATAGGGTCGACAATGAAGCAATAGCCGTCAGTAAGGCGCTTGTTGCCGTCGCCCTCTTCACCGAGAAATTTGCAGTCAGGGATAACCTTTTTCAGCTCCTCAAACAGAAAATCCTGTATCATCTTGTCATATTTTGTCACAAGGTTTACGGCAGAGCCTTTGTTCTCTATACAGAGGTCACTGCCTGCACTTTTATATATTTCTCCCGCTTTTTTTACAATCTCAATTATTTTGTTAAGCATGATGTCATCACCGTCATTGATTGTAACATAAATTCGTTCTGAAAGAAAGAATTTTTATATCATTACAAACCACTGATTTTGAAATCAAGTTGTTATAAATTCGATATTCTCGCACTATAAATTACTTGAGGACGTGATTTAGTGAGAGTGTTTTTAAGCTGTCTTGTTTGCAGGATTGTAACCTTTATTTTGCAGAAAACCGGCAGGGGAGCAACGACCCTACCCGGCAGAGCTGCAATAAAAATAAAGAGAAATGTTTTGTCAGACCTTTCAAGAAATGTGAAAGTCATTATCGTAACAGGTACGAACGGAAAAACCACCTCTTGCCGTATAATTGAGGAAGGCATTAAAACTGCAGGAAAAAGTTATTTTATCAACAAATCAGGTGCAAATCTCATTACGGGAATCACAGCCTCGTTTATTATGAATTCAACTTTAACAGGAAAAAATAAAATGGAATATGCGATAGTTGAATGTGATGAAAATGCCTTTAAAGAGGTGTCAGAATATATCCATGCAGACGTTGTTTTAGTAACAAACGTTTTCCGTGACCAGCTTGACAGATACGGCGAGGTAATGCATACCTTAAATGCAATTAAACAGTCAATTAAAAATCTACCTGATGCAACCATCTGCCTTAATGCCGATTGCTCCTTGACTTATTCAATGTCAAAGGAAATACCGAATAAAATCATAACCTACGGCGTGAGCATTCCTTTTGATAAAAATGAAAAAGAGCCTGAGATTTCAGACGCAAAATACTGCATTTTCTGCAAACACGAGTATAAATACTCATATCACACCTACGGTCATCTCGGCGGATTTGTATGTAATGCTTGCGGTTACAGGCGGGTAAATCCTGATTTTGCCGTTACGTCTGTTGAGAAGCTGATGCCAAGTTATTCAATCGTTGTTACAGATTTTAACAAGGATAAAAATATTACTAAAATCAATATCGGCGGTACATATAACATTTATAACGCAATCGGCTGTTCATCAGCCTTGTCAGCGCTCGGACTTAATAACGCTACCATTTACAAAGCGCTTGAAAAGTTTAACGGCGCATTCGGCAGAATGGAGCAGTTTAAAAACGGAGATAACAAAATCAACGTTATTCTTGTTAAAAATCCGGCAGGCTTCAGCCAGACAATGAGCTTTCTTTCATCAATCAAGGAGGATTACACGCTCGTTTTTTCACTTAACGATAACGATGCCGACGGGTGTGACGTAAGCTGGATATGGGATGTGGACTTTAACGGCATATTCAAAAAGAGCAACGTTAAAGAAATCTATGTTTCAGGCAAGCGCTCTTATGATATGGCAATACGTGTTAAGTATGAGGGCGTCGGTAACAGAGAAATCAAGGTTATTGATAACGAGGATTATGACAGGCTTGTCGATATCGCAATAAGTCAGGGCAGGGACGTATATATCGTTCCGACTTATACCTCAATGATGGGAATGCGTCCCGTTATAGCTAAAAAATTAGGAGGTAAAGAGTTTTGGGAATGATGATAAGAATTGCACACCTTTACCCCGATATGCTTAATCTTTACGGCGACAGGGGAAATATTATTGCATTAACCGAAAGAATGAGAGCAAGAGGAATTGACGTTCACACCGATGCTATAACAATGGGCAAGAGCTTCAATGCAGATGACTATGACATACTATTTATCGGCGGCGGTCAGGACTTTGAACAGGATGTTCTCTTAAACGATTTGAAAAAGGGCAAGGATACCCAGATAAATAAAGCCATTCATAACGGAACTGTTATGCTCGCTATCTGCGGCGGCTACCAGATGCTCGGTAAATATTATAAAACCTATGACGGCAAAATGCTTGAATATATAGGTGCTCTTGATTTTTACACAGAGGGTAAAAAAGAACGTATGATAGGTAACTATGCGTATAAAACAAAAGAGGGTATTGAGGTCATAGGCTTTGAAAATCACAGCGGCAGAACGTATCTCAGAAATGGCGTTGAACCACTCGGCAAAATGATAAGAGGCTATGGCAATAACGGCAGGGACAGCACGGAGGGCGTGCGCTTTAAAAATACCTTCGGCACATATTCACACGGTCCCGTCTTGCCTAAAAATCCACAGCTTGCCGACCTTTTAATCTCAAAGGCACTTGAAAATAAATACGGAAAATCAGACCTCTCACCCCTCGATGATTCCCTCGAAACCAAGGCAAGAAAACAAGTTATGAGGCTGTACATAAAATAACTCAACAAGATTTTGATTTATATGCTGACGACCGATGGTCGCCCCTACGATGTATCAATAAGATTATTTAAAATTTGCGGGAGGATTATATCCTCCCCTACAATACAACAGAAATGTTCTTGTAAGTCCGTAGGGGAGGCTATCAGCCTCCCGATAATTATCAATATTGTTCTTGTTACTTTGTAGGGGCGTGCATTGCACGTCCGCTTTTATGGTTGACTACTTAAAACACAGATGATATACTAAACTTGTATCACAACAGGAGAATTAATTTTATGAAAATAGTTGTTTTAGCAGGTGGTTTGAGTCCTGAAAGAGACGTTTCTTTGTCCTCGGGTGCTTTGATTTCAAATGCTCTTATCGAAAACGGTCACGACGTAATGCTCCTTGATTTATATCTTGGTGAAAATAACAAGAAAATTGAGCCTGTTTTCAGAAATAAAAATTCTGATTTCAGATTCACATTCACTGTTTCGGAAAATGAGCCTGACTTGAATGCGATAAAAAATTCTGTTAAAAATGAAAACGGACAGATAGGAAACGGCGTAATTGAGCTTTGCAGGCAGGCTGATATTGTATTTTTTGCACTTCACGGTGCAGCAGGTGAAAACGGACAGCTACAGGCTTTGTTTGACCTTAATGAAATTAAATATACAGGCACAGGCTATGCCGGCAGCCTTCTTGCAATGGACAAGGATTTGTCAAAAAGAATGATGCGAGACAGCGGTATTTTAACTGCCGATTGGAAATATATTGATATTAAAAATAATAATGATTTCAGCAGTATCTCATACCCTTGTGTCGTAAAGCCATGCAGCTGCGGTTCGAGCGTAGGTGTGACGATTGTAGAAAACGAGGCACAGCTAAATGTCGCTTTAGATTACGCAAAAAAGTATGAGGACTTTGTGCTGATTGAGGATAAAATCGAGGGCAGGGAATTCTCTGTCGGAATATTGAACGGCAAAGCTTTACCGCCTATTGAAATCAGACCAATTAACGGTTTTTATGATTACAAAAATAAATATCAGGCAGGCTTGACAGAGGAAATCTGCCCTGCTGATATAACTGATGAAATCTGTGCTCTTTTACAGGAGAGCGCCTTAAAAGTACATAACACACTTCGCCTCGGTTATTATTCAAGAATTGATTTTATTCTTGATGAGAATAATAACGCTTATTGCCTTGAAGCAAATACACTTCCCGGAATGACACCTACAAGTTTGCTTCCGCAGGAGGCAAAGGCAGTCGGCATTTCATATAATGAGCTGTGCAACAAAATAGCAACTGAACATTAAATAATCGGAGAATAATTATGAAACTTTACATTAAGCAAAAGGTATTTTCATTCAGAGATAAATTCACCGTTAAAGATGAAGACGGCAATGATAGGTATTATGTTGAGGGTGAGATTTTCACCTTCGGGAAAAAGCTTCATATCTTTGATATGAATAATCATGAGGTAGCCTTTGTCAGGCAAAAGCTTATGACCTTTATGCCTAAATTTACTGTTGAGGTAGGCTCAAGGCAGATTGCCGAAATTGTAAAGGAGTTTACTTTTTTCAAGCCTAAGTATCGTGTTGACGGTCTTGGCTGGAATGTCAGCGGCGATTTTTTTGCACACGACTACGAAATAACAGACAATAGGGGACCGATAGTTTCTATTCATAAGCAATGGATGAGCTGGGGTGACACCTTTGAGCTTGATATTGACAGATCATCAGACGAGGTAATAGCGCTTGCCGTAGTTCTTGCTATTGATGCTGTTATAGATGCTCAGCAATCAGCTTAAATTAATATAATAAATTTATGAAAAAGGCTTGATTTTTCAGGCCTTTTCTGTTATAATTTTTCAGCATTCGTGTAGACAGGCAAATTTTAACTGTCAGTGAAAGCGAATACGCACATAATCAGGTGAGCCTTAGGTTATTCATTCAGGCTCGTGCCAGACTTGATTATGGAGGATTAACCTAAAAGGAGGAAATTATTATGGCAAACGTAGTTTCAATGAAACAGCTTTTAGAAGCAGGTGTTCATTTCGGACACCAGACAAGAAGATGGAATCCTAAAATGGCAGAGTACATCTTCACAGAGCGTAACGGCATCTACATCATCGACCTTCAGAAGACAGTTAAGAAGCTTGATGAGGCTTATATGTTCGTTCGTGATCTCGCAGCAGACGGCGGCTCAGTTATTTTCGTAGGTACAAAGAAGCAGGCTCAGGATTCCGTAAAGGAAGAGGCTGAACGTTGCGCAATGCCATACGTAAACGCTCGTTGGCTCGGTGGTATGCTCACAAACTTTAAGACAATCCGCGGCAGAGTTGCTCGTCTTGCACAGCTTAAGGCTATGCGTGAGGACGGTACTTTCGACCTTCTCCCTAAGAAAGAGGTTGTTGGTCTTGAGCTTGAGATTGAAAAGCTTGAGAAGTATCTCGGCGGTATCACAGAGATGAAGAAGATTCCTAACGCAATGTTCATCGTTGACCCACGCAAGGAGAGAATCGCAGTATCAGAGGCTATGAAATTAGGTCTTCCTATCGTTGCTATCGTTGATACAAACTGTGACCCTGACGAGATTGATTACGTTATTCCTGGTAACGACGACGCTATCCGTGCAGTAAAGCTTATTGCAGGCGCAATTGCTGACGCTGTAATCGAGGGTCGTGACGGTAAGGACACAGCTGATGAAGAGCCTGCTGAAGAAGCAGCAACAGAGGAAGCAGCTGAATAATTAGATTATAAATACTATTACAGGAGGATATTATAATGGCATTTACAGCTCAGGACGTAAAGGCTCTTCGTGAGAAGACCGGCGTTGGTATGATGGAATGTAAAAAGGCTCTTGTTGAGTCAGACGGCGATATGGACAAGGCTATCGACTATCTTCGTGAAAGAGGTCTTGCAGCCGCACAGAAGAAGGCAACAAGAATTGCTGCTGAGGGTGTAGTTCTCCCTTATTATGACAGCGAGGCAAAGAAGGGCGTTGTTGTTGAGGTTAACTCAGAGACAGACTTCGTTGCTAAGAATGAAAAGTTTATGGACTTTGTAACGGGCGTTGCAAAGACAATTATTGCTACAGATCCTGCTGATGTTGAAACTCTTTGTGCTACTGAGTTCAACGGCACAGGCAGAACAGTTACAGAAACGCTTAACGACCTCGTTCTTGCTATCGGTGAGAATATGAAGGTTCGCCGTTTTGAGACAATGGACGGTATCGTTTCAACTTATATCCACGGCGGCGGAGCAGTTGGCGTTATGATCGGCTTTGACGTAGCTGACGAGTCAGAGGCTGCTACAGCAGAGTTTGATGCTATGGGTAAGAACGTTGCAATGCAGATTGCAGCTATGAGTCCTGCATATCTTGACAGGGAGAGCGTTCCTGCTGATGTTGTTGAGCACGAGCAGGGCATCCTTGCAGCTCAGATGAAGGAAGATCCTAAGATGGCATCAAAGCCTGAGGCAGTTCTTGCAAAGATTGCTGCCGGTAAGATGGGCAAGTATTACTCAGAAAACTGCCTTGTTGAGCAGGAGTTCGTTCGTGGCGACCTCTTCAAGGGTAACGTTAAGGGCTACATTGATTCAGTTGCTAAGGAGCTTGGCACTGAAATCAAGGCAACAGGCTTTATCCGTATGATGAAGGGCGACGGCCTTGAAAAGAGAGAAGAAAACTTCGCAGAAGAAATCGCAAAGCAAATTAACGGTTAATAATTTAGAGCATCTCTTATGAGATGCTCTTTTTTCTTACCTTTTTATAAAAGTGTGATAAAATAAAACTGCCAAACCAATTGAATATTATTTCGCATTATAGCGTGTTTGTTTTTTTATGCGTAGCTTCAGCTACGCATTTTTTTGTTTCAAGGAGAGAAAATATGAAAAAAAGAAAAATATTGGTAACTGTACTATAAATTATTTATAAAGATATGTCGGTTTTATTGACTTGAAGCATCCTTTTTTGATACGCTTTAGCTGAAGGGGTGTTATGTATGTTCGAATTGATATATGCCAGTGATATTCAGCGCATTTATATTATGGTTGGCGCCTTGATGTTCTTAATTGGCAGATTATTTTTGTGCCTTGCTGTTTTTAATGATGGAAAAGATAACGAAATAAAACACAAGTCATTATGGGCTGTTTTTTCATTTTTACTTGGATTTGTTCCTGCAATTATTTATGCTGTCGCTTTTAATAAGAAAAGAAAAAGGCACAATAATTTGAAAACTGCTTATGTAATAATCGCAGTTATTTCAATATTTTTATCATTAAGTTCCTTTTTTACTTATGAATTATCGGGTACAGGTGAATTTGGATTTTTAGATTATGATATTAAATTTGATGACCGTGTCGATGTTACATATAAAAACAAACACGGTCGAAAGGTTATTATTGATAAAGAGGGTAACGAATATACTTTTTTTAAGAAAAACGCGTTGCTGTATTTTGCTGAAAACGGTGAAAAATATAGATGTGTTGATGAGTATTATAGGCATTTTATTAACACAGAAACTCAGGAATATTACGATGAATTAGACTATGAGTTTTTTATAAATGATGAGGGATATTTCTGCATTTTTAATTATGATAATGACCTTGTGTACTATGAAGACGAAGGTTATTATTTATATTACGACGAAAATCATTTGTATTATCCGGTAGATTATGTTTACTGGGACAGAGATGGGAATATCGTATTTCCGAGTGTTTTCAATGAACTCAATTACTTAACTTATGATGAAATTGTTGAGAATTAAAAGATGGTGATAAAATGAGCTTATCAGATGACATATATAATGCAGTAAAGAAGATACCGTCAGGAAAGGTTGCAACCTACGGTCAAATTGCCGTGATGTGCGGTAATCCGTATTACGCAAGAGCAGTAGGAAATGCACTTCATAAGAATCCGGACCCTGCAAATATACCTTGTTTCAGAGTTGTAAACAGTAAGGGTGAACTGGCAAGGTGCTTTGCCTTTGGAGGAATAAGTGCACAGGAAGAACTTTTGAAAGCCGACGGTATTGCTGTTATTGATGGCAAGGTTAATTTAGAAAAATACCAATATAGAGGGTAATTTAGAAAACTATATTGATAATTTAAGGGTATCTCACAGGAGATGCCCTTTTTTGTATGAATTTGTAAAATATTATTAAATCTTGAAAAAATTTTGTATATATGTTATATTAAATTTGTATAGATGTGTTCAGAGGTGATTATATGAAACGCAGAGTTATATCAATGATTTTAGCACTTGCACTTGTTGTGTCTGCACTGTTTTGTTTTAACGTGTCTTTAGTATTTGGTGCAACGAGCGGAAACTGCGGCGCAAGCGGCAGCATTTTACAGACAGGAAAGAATGCCACATTCAATTATGATAGCTCAACAAAAACGCTTACTATTTCAGGCACAGGTGCCACTAAGGATTATGGCGAAACAATAGCTAACAGACCTCCGTGGTATGATTATAAAGATGAGATTGAAAAGGTTATTATCAACGAGGGTATTGAGGAAATAGGCACGCTGAATTTTTACGGCTTTACAGCCTTGAAATCAGTATCGCTTCCAAGCACGCTTAAAACTATCTCAGGAGGAACGCTTGATTACGGTGCTTTCAAAGAGTGCTCGGCTCTTGAAAATATCACTCTTCCGCAAAATCTTACAACGATTGAGCCGTATGCATTTAACGGCTGCGTCTCATTGAGGAGTATCACTTTCCCTGATTCTTTAACAAGTCTCGGAACATATGCCTTTACAAATTGCACAAATCTTCAAACGGTCAAGTACGGCACCGGCTTAACGTCTACAGGCTCATTTGCATTCTACAATGCAGGTGTCAGAAACGTTACGTTTTCATCTACTATAACAAAAATTGATTCTTATACGTTTTATGGCTGCAGCTTTACAAGCGTTGAAATACCTCAGGAAATCACGAGTATCGGCACACGTGCCTTTGCTAACTGCACCTTCTTATCTTCTGTTACAGTCAACAACCCTAACACAACCTTTGAGGGAATTATAGGCGAAGATCCGTTTAACGGCTCTAATCAAACTGTATATTTCTACGGTCACAAGGGCTCTACTACCGAGACGTTTGTTGTCGATCATCCGAACAGTGACTATATTTTTGTGTCAATGGACCCGTGTGATCACGAGATTACACACGAGGAAACCACCCTTGCTCCAACTTGTACGGAAAAGGGAACTTTATCAAAGGTTTGTGACGACTGTGGATTTGTCGTATCACAAACTGATATTCTTGCAACAGATCATAACTGGGAAATAGTTGAATCATATGATGAAACAGAAACCGACGGTCATATCTACAGCTTGTACATATGCTTAAACTGTGAAGAGGAAAAAGAGGAAATAGAGCACATCGCATTTGTCGAAGGCTTTTACACCTATACAAACACAGCGACCTGTACACGTGGTGGATTTGAAACTTATACTTGTATAGTTGAGGGCTGCGGAGAAGTGGAACGCCATGTTGTTTTAACTGCAAATCACTCTGTTGACGAATACACACTTATCAGCAATCCTGATTGTACAAATGCAGGTCTGGAGGAAGGTGTATGCTCAGTATGCGGCGAAACGGTTACGAGAGAAGTTCCTGCACTCGGTCATCAGACTGAATATGTAGAATCTCTTGATAATACTCTTGAGGACGGGCATATATATGATCTCTATATATGTTTGGTTTGTGAGGAAGAAATTGTTACCTCTGAGCATATTGAATGGGTAGAAGATTTTTATGAGAGAAGAACATTTCAGCCGTCCACCTGTGGCGTAGACGGACTGGGAATAGATACTTGCTCTATTTGTTCACAAGTAAGAATTGTTACCGTTCCCGCAACTGGTGAGCATGATTGGTATGAAACGACGAGTACTGCTCCCACCTGCACAGCTACCGGAAGTGTTTATTATGCCTGCCATAACTGTAATTTAACCAGAAATGACAGGATTGAGGCACTCGGTCACGATTACGTTTTGCAGGAGAATATTTCAGTTGCTCCTACCTGCACAGATGCCGGATATAACACTTGGAAGTGCGACAGATGCGGTGCTTCAACAACGGATGTTGTAAATGCTTTAGGTCATACAGTTGACGAGCTTAATTATACAATTTTTTCTGATCCCGATTGTGTAAATGACGGCAAGGCTGCTTCAGTATGCACGGTCTGTGAAAATGAATTTGAAATTACGCTTGTGGCACTCGGACATAATTATGAGGACATTACAACTCCGATTGATGACAAACCGGGTCACAGCATCATCACACCTACCTGTACACGCTGTAATAATCAGGAAAATTCCAGCACACATCACGACGAGTGGCTTGAGGACTACTACACAACAACCATTATAACACAAGGTAGCTGCGTTGTGGCTCAAATCACACGTGATACTTGTTCTATTTGCGGTGAAACAAGGACAAATACTATTCTTGCTCCTGGACATAAGTACGTTTATACAGGTCTTAATGATAACGGAAGAATGAGCTATACCTGCTCTGTCTGTGATAATGTTTATACTGCAAGCCCTGCCGGTGTGATGCTTCTTTGGAATGCAACGTATATCAATACTGCACCTTATGATACAACAATGGGCTATCTGTTTGAGCTGACAGGTGACGGCATCATCAACGCAAAGGATTACAGTGTTCTTGTAAGGCTGAACAAAACCGGCGTTGAAGTTGAGTAATATAATATTTGCGGACGTGCAGGGTGTCCCCGGTACGTCCGTTTTCTTTTATTGCGAATTAATATGTAAAATCTGTAAATTTATATTTAATTTATAATGTTACTATTTACTTTAAGATTAATTTATATTATTATATAGAAGAAGAAAAACAAAATACTTGGAGGCTTTATATGAGTATTGTGTATAAAAGAGTTTTGTTAAAGCTCAGCGGTGAAGTTCTTGCAGGAGAAAAGGGTACAGGCATTGATAATAATACCGTTGTTAAAATCTGTAAGTCGGTTAAAAAAATTGCTGATTTAGGCGTTGAGGTCGGCATTGTTGTCGGCGGAGGAAATTTCTGGAGAGGCAGAACAAGCGAGCATATGGACAGAACGAGAGCTGACCATATCGGAATGCTTGCAACGGCAATGAACTCACTTGCGCTTTGTGATGCTCTTGAGCAGCTCGGCGCAGTAGTAAGAGTTCAGACAGCGATTGAAATGCGCCAGATAGCTGAGCCATATATTCGCAACAAGGCTATCCGCCATTTCGAGAAGGGCAGAATCGTTATTTTTGGCTGCGGCACAGGTTCTCCGTTCTTTTCAACAGATACGGCTGCTGCACTCAGAGCAGTAGAAATCAACGCAGACGTTCTCCTTAAGGCAACTAACGTTGACGGCGTTTATGACAAAGATCCTAACAAATTCGATGACGCTGTGAAATTTGACGAGGTTTCCTTCAAAGAGGTGCTCGCTCGTGATATTAAGGTTATGGATTCAACGGCATTTTCACTCTGTAAGGATAATGATTTGTCAATTCTTGTATTTGATTTGACCGAGCCTGACAATATTGTCAAGGCAGTTCAGGGCGAAACAATCGGAACATTAGTTAATAATTAATAGTACAATTTTTAGAGAGGTAAATTTTATGGAAACAGTATTTGCAAAGACTAAAGAGAAAATGGAAAAATGTCTCACTTCACTTGAAAGAGATTTTTCGGCAATCAGAGCAGGCAGAGCGAACCCGGCTGTGCTTGACAGAGTAATGGTGGATTATTACGGTGTGCCGACCCCTATCAACCAGATGGCAGCCGTAAGTGCTCCTGAAGCAAGACTTCTTGTTATTCAGCCTTGGGATGCTTCAACTCTTAAGGAGATTGAAAAGGCAATTAATACCTCAGATATCGGAATTAATCCTCAGAATGACGGCAAGGTTATCAGACTTACCTTCCCACAGCTTACTGAGGAGCACCGTAAAATTCTCCAGAAGGATATTTCTAAACGCGGCGAGGAAGCAAAGGTAGCTATCCGTAACGTTCGCCGTGATGCAATGGACGATATCAAGAAGCTCAAAAAGGATAACGAGATTACTGAGGACGACCAGAAAACAGGTGAGAAAAAGCTTCAGGATATCACAGACGATTATATCAAGCAGGCAGAAGCTATCACGAAGAAAAAGGAAGAGGAAATTCTCTCTATCTGATTTTTGAATATTCAGACAGGTTATCGATAGCCGGAGGGCGACTTTTAAAAGTCGCCCTATAACTGTATTAAGGAGGTGCTGTGATTTGGCACTGTTCGGAAAAAAAGATGAAAATAATGCTGAGTTTTCCATACTTCCGAAGCATATCGGAATCATTATGGACGGCAACGGCAGATGGGCAAAAAAACGTGCTTTGCCACGCTCAGCAGGTCATAAGGCAGGAGCAAACGTTTTTCGTACAATCAGTAAGGAGTGCGAAAAGCTCGGCATAGAATATGTTACCTTCTATGCCTTTTCCACAGAAAATTGGAAAAGACCAAAGGAAGAGGTTGACGCTCTTATGAGCCTGTTTATGGACTATCTTCTTGAAGCTAAGAGCGATATGACAAAGGCAGGCAACAGCAGGATAAAATTCATCGGTGAGCGTGAGGGGATATCTCAAGAGCTCCTTAACCTTATGGACGAAGCAGAGGAGGAAACGGCCTCTCATACAGGTACGACAGTTTACCTTGCAATCAATTACGGCGGACGTCAGGAAATCGTCTCAGCAGTCAACAAGCTGATTTCAGAGGGTAAAACAGAAATTACCGAGGACGATATTTCACAGAGTATTTATACAACGCCTGATTGCGATTTGATTATAAGGCCGAGCGGTGAACAGCGTCTTTCAAACTTCCTGCTATGGCAGGCGGCGTACAGTGAATTCTGGTACAGCGACGTACTTTGGCCTGATTTTAAGGTTGACGATTTACATTCAGCGCTGCGTGAATTTGAAAAAAGAAACCGTCGGTTCGGAGGTTAAGGGAAAATGAAACAAAGAGTTATTACAGCAATCTGCCTTTTGGCAGTTCTTGCCGTTGTTGTTTGGCAAATCAATACACCTGTGCTTGCAGTTGCAGTTGCATTCATTTCTGCAGTAGCAAGCGGCGAGATTATGCGATGCGCTAATGTTAAGAATAAATTTATAAGGATAGTGGGAATTATCTTTTCAGCTTGTGTGCCGTTTTTTGCAAGCGTAAAGGTTATGATGCCTTTTATAGATGCAGAGGTTTGGGGAGGAATAATCGGCTTTATCCCGAATATTATATTCGTAATTGCACTTTGTCTTGTATTTCTTCTTGCAATGCTCAAGGGCTATTCCCATACGAAATTTGAGGACGTTACCGTGTCCGTGTTTGCGAGCGTTGTTGTTCCGTTTGGTTTCAGCCTGTTTATAAGGCTCAGGGATATGTTTGACAATATGCAGCTTGGCGTTTATCTTATTTTCTTTGCACTTATCTGTGCTCTGGCAACAGATTCAGGTGCACAGCTTACAGGTATGGCAATCGGCAAGCATAAGATGTCACCGAACATTTCACCAAAAAAAACTGTTGAGGGCGCAATCGGCGGACTTATTTTCAGCCTGATTTTAAACGCAGTAGCTATTGTGATTTATAACAAAGTAGCAAATGCTCCTCTCGATAAATCTATGGTAATTGTTCTTCTCGTCTGCTGTATCCCTGTTTCCTTTATGGGTATGATGGGCGACCTTTCAGCATCAGTTTTAAAGAGAAATTTCGGTGTTAAGGATTTCGGCAAAATCTTCCCCGGTCACGGCGGAGTTATGGACAGACTTGATTCAACCCTTTTCACTCTCCCGTGTACGTATGCCATAGCACTTCTCACACAAAATATTTTATAAGGTGTTACGATGAAAAATATATCACTTTTAGGCTCGACAGGCTCAATTGGCACGCAGAGCCTTGACGTATGCCGTATGCACGGCTATAACGTAAAATGCCTGAGCGCAAATTCAAACGTTGACGTTATTGAAAAGCAGGTCAGAGAATTTAAGCCTGAGCTTGTCTGTATGATGAACGAAAGCTCTGCAAAGGAGCTTAAGGATAAAATTAAAGACACCGACACAAAGGTCACCTTTGGTATGGACGGACTTATTGAGTGTGCCACATATGCTTCGTCAGATACAGTGCTCAATTCAGTTGTCGGTATGGTTGGGCTTCAGCCGACACTTGAAGCAATTAAGGCAAAAAAGACAATTGCTCTTGCAAACAAGGAAACACTTGTCGCAGGCGGTCATTTAGTAACAAATCTTGCAAAGGAAATGGGCGTTGACATTCTCCCTGTTGACAGTGAGCATTCAGCTATCTTTCAGTCAATGCAGGGTATGCCGAACAAAAAGGCAATTAAAAAAATAATCCTCACTGCATCAGGCGGACCTTTCTTCGGAAAGAAATTATCAGAGCTTGAAAATGTTACTGCCGCAGATGCCCTTAAGCATCCAAACTGGGATATGGGCGCAAAAATTACCATAGACTCTGCTACAATGATGAATAAGGGTCTTGAGTTTATCGAGGCAAAATGGCTCTTCGATATGCCGAATGAGGATATTGAAATTGTCGTTCACAGGGAATCTGTTGTTCACTCGGCAATCGTGTATCAGGATAATTCAATGATAGCCCAGCTCGGTGTGCCTGATATGAGAATACCGATTCAGTATGCGCTCACTTACCCTGAGCGTGAGCCAAGTCCCGTTAAGGAGTTATCCCTTGCAGATTATGGCAGGCTTACCTTCTTTGAGCCTGATTATGAAACATTTAAATGTATTGACGTTTGTAAAACTGCAATAGATTTGGGCGGTCTTCATCCTGCGGC
>JAFLSA010000022.1 GCA_022511185.1 Eubacterium sp. | reverse complement strand
CTGATTATCTTAAGAAAACAAAGGGTCTTGAAAGAATCGGCTAATATATGATTAATTCAGTCCGCTACAGTAGTAGCGGACTCTTTTTATGGTATCGGTATGATTGAAAAAAGATTTAATGAGCTATACGGCAGAGCATATGAAAGACAATATAATGTTTTCAGCGAGTTTTTAAATTTAGAGGAGCAGAGCATATTGGCTACCTCCTTTTTGCCCTGTAAAAAATATGGCGGCTACGATATGGCAGAGCGTGTTGTTGCAGGCTTTGGGGAGAATATTGAAAACAGTGATTTTCCTATCAAATGCCTTGTCATATCCCCTGTTATGAGCAAATTTGCCGATAGGCTTTCACACCGTGATTTTCTGGGAAGTCTTATGAATCTCGGCATAAAAAGGGAAATGCTCGGCGATATTATCGTGTCGGATAATTGCGGTTATCTCCTTTGCCTTGAGCAGATTGCAGATTATATCAGGGATAACCTCACACGGATAAAGCATACGAGCGTGTCAGTAAAGGAAGTTGACAGCCTGCCCGAAAATATCATAAAAGAGCCTGAGCCGGCAGAGCTTGTAGTATCATCCCTCAGACTTGATGTGCTTATCAGTGCAGTCTACAAGCTGTCTCGAAACGAAGCATCAAAGCTCTTTTCGGCGGGGAAAATATTCGTAAACAGCAAGCTAACCGAAAACACCTCATATCAGGTAAAGGAAAATGATAGAATCTCCGTTCGTGGCTTCGGCAGATTCATTTTCTTAGAACAGCTAAGAAAAACTAAAAAAGATAGGTTAGTAGTTGAAATAAAGAAATATTGAGTATGAATAATGAAATAAAAAACAAGAGCATTCTGTCATATCTTAATTATACCAAACAGCCTTGGGGCAAATTGTTTTACAAAATTATTTGGGCCCAGCTTCCGATAATATTAAGAAAAAATAAAGGGAATAATTAGGAACGGTAAGCTCAGAAAGATGGCAACAATATATATAAAACATAATGGAAAAATGCCGTTTACAGCGCAGTATGTTATTGACCATTATTTAAAAGTCGGAATTAATACGGACTGTTTGTATTCCGTTTCGGTTGACAATAACACTTCAACATTCACTGAGCTTGTGAAATCATAATCCACATCACAAATAAAATAATTAAAGGAGTAGGTGAATCCTACTCCTTTTTGTTTTAATTATATCAGCACGCTTCGATTGAAAGGACGGTGAATTCTCTGCCCTTAATTATTTCATAATCTGTTTTACGACAATGGGGGCATATACGGCTGTTTTTTGTCATTTCGTATTCCTCACCGCAGGTACAGCGTGCGACAGCGGAGATATTGACTATCTTTAACTCCGTTTTTTCAAACGCACCGCCGAGCCTTGCCGCATTCCAACATTCCTTAAAATAATCAGGCAGAATGCCCGAAAGCTCGCCAAGCTCAACTGTAACGGCAGACACCTTTTTTAAATCCTGTTCCGTCATAATTTCCTCAATCAAATCGAAGATTTCAAGAACAACTCCAAGCTCGTGCATTACTTATTCCACTCTTTAACTTCCTTTCTCAGCCAATCACACCACGCATCAATACCCTCGCCCGTCTTAGCTGAAATAAAAAATATATCCGCATTAGGATTAAGCTTATGAATACGCTCGCAAACGGCATCATTATCAAAATCAAAAACTGCTTTTGTGTCAATTTTGTTGATAAGCACAACGTCCGAAACGGTGAACATCAGCGGATATTTGAGCGGCTTGTCGTCGCCCTCAGGAACTGAAAGTATCATTGCGTTTTTGACTGCACCTGTGTCAAACTCCGCAGGGCAGACGAGATTCCCCACATTTTCAAGCACAACGAGGTCTAAATTTTCCGTGCCGAATTCTTTTAGCCCCTGCTCAGTCATACCTGCATCAAGGTGGCACATACCGCCTGTGTGAAGCTGAATTGATTTTGCGCCTGTATCAGCAATTGCTTTTGCGTCAACGTCGCTGTCGATATCCGCCTCCATAACGCCGATTTCCATTTCACCATTAAGGCGTGAAATCGTCGCCTTAAGAGTTGTGGTTTTTCCGCTGCCGGGTGAGGACATCAGGTTTAAAAGAAAGGTTTTTTCCTTTTTAAGCTCTGCTCTTAAGCGGTCAGCCTCTCTGTCATTATTTTCAAAAACGCTTTTTTTGATTTCAATTACCTTGAATTCGTCCATTAACTAATCCTCAATGCCTGAAAATTTCTTTAAAAATTCATCTCGGTCGAGTCCGCAGCTTCTCGCGTTATCATTATTCGGAACTGCTCTTATAACCTCACCGTTATAGCGTGAAACGATTGCCTCACATTCCTTGCCGTCAATCGTGCATTTTTCAAGCGAGTATACCTCTTTGAGGGGAACCTGCTTTTTGAGTGATGACTTTTCTGTCAATGCACCTGTCGGGCAAAGCTTAACACAAAGACCGCAGTTCGTACACTTCGTCTGATCAAGCGGAAGTGCAAATGCAGGTGAAACACTCGTCTTAAAGCCACGACCTAAAAGACCGATTGCACTTATGTCCATAACCTCTTTACAGGAACGGACACAAAGACCGCAGAGAATACATTTTGCCGTGTTGCGCTCAATAAAGGCATTTTCGTCGTGAGTATATTTCTGCGGCATTTCGCCTGCAAAACGGCTTGGGTCAATATCATACCTCTGTGCTACTGAAAGCAGTTTACACTTAAAGTATTCACGGCAGCCGCATTCAAGACAGCGCTGAGCTTCCTTTTGCGCCTGCTCTACAGTCAGGCCGAGTGAAACCTCATCAAAATTACCTTTTCTTATATCTGCATCAAGAACTTCTGCAACCTCTCTCGGCTGAGCCGTTCTGTCAGACACGTCAACCTTGTCATCATCACGCTTGCTGAGATATTTCGGTGTTGAATCAAGCCTTTCACCCTTAAGATAAGCATCAACGACTTTAACACATCTGTCAGCCTCGCCGATAGCTTCAATTGCGATTGATGCGCCCTTGTTCGTAGCATCACCGATAGCAAACACGCCGTCAAGGCTTGTTTCAAAGGTGTCCTCGTCAGCAAGAATCGTACCTCTGTCTGTCAACTCAACCGTTGTAAAGTCACTTGAATCAAGCTTTTGACCGATTGCCATAATTACGCTGTCAAGAGGAAGATATTCCGTCTTGCCCTCAATCGCAACAGGTCTTCTTCTGCCCGAAGCATCAGGCTCGCCAAGCTCCATAAGCTGAAGTGTCATACCGCAAACCCTGCCGTTTTCGGCGTGAATTTCAACAGGATTTGTAAGGAATTTATAAATAACGCCCTCTTCTTTTGACTCTTTAATTTCGATTTCCTCGGCAGGCATTTCCTTTTCAGTCCTGCGGTAGATTACGTATACCTCTTCTGCACCGAGACGAACGGCTGTACGGCAGGCATCCATTGCAGTATTACCGCCGCCACAGACAGCAACTTTCTTGCCGATATCAACAGGACTACCCTGAATAACACTTCTGAGAAAATCAATACCACCGTATACGCCCTGAGTATCCTCACCCTTAACACGCATAGGGCTTGATTTCCACGCACCGGGTGCAAGAATAACGGCATCGTTTACTGATTTAAGCATATCAATCGTTATATCCTTGCCGAGCTTTACGTTATTAACAAATTTTACTCCGGTTTTTTCTATGATAGCAATTTCGCTGTCAAGGATTTCCTTCGGCAGACGGTACTGCGGAATGCCGTATCTGAGCATACCGCCCATCTTATCCATCATATCAAAAATCGTTACCTCGTGACCGAGAGTTCTGAGATAAAGACCTGCCGTAAGTCCTGCAGGGCCGCCTCCGACGATTGCGACCTTTTTGCCTGTGCTCTTTGCAACCTCAGGTAAGTAAGCATCACCCTTTAAGTCCAAATCAGCGGCAAAGGATTTAAGCTGAGCAATATTTATCGGCTCCTCAACCTTACTGCGCCTGCAAGCCTTTTCACAAGGGTGCGGACAAACTCTGCCGATTGATGCAGGCAGAGAAATTTTTTCCTTAATCAGCTTAAGAGCATCGTCAAATTTGCCGTTTGCAATAAGACCAACGTATCCCTGACAATCGGTATTTGCAGGGCAGGCAAGCTGACACGGGGCAACACAGTCGCCGTCGTGTGCCGACATCAGAAGCTCCATTGCAATTTTCCTTGACTTAACTACTCTTTCGCTCTCCGTATTAATAACCATTCCGTCTGAGGCTTTTGCTGAACAGGAGCGTAAGAGCTTCGGCACGCCCTCAGCCTCTACAACGCAAAGACCGCAAGCGCCGTAAACCTCAACTGCCTCATCATAGCAAAGAGTTGGTATGTAAATGCCGTTTCTCCTTGCTGCTTCTAAAATCGTACTGCCGGCAGGAGCAGTAACCTTTTGACCGTTGATTGTAAGATTAATCATTTCCATATCTGCTCCCCCTTATCTTCTTATTACTGCACCGAACTTGCAGGACTGAATACATTTGCCGCACTTGATGCATTTGAGAGTATCAATAATATGCGGATTTTTAACCGTACCGCTGATTGCACCCACAGGGCAATTCCTTGCACAAAGGGTACAGCCCTTACAAGCGGCATCATCAATTGAATATTGGGTAAGGCTTGAACACTCACCTGCAGGACAGGTTTTGTCCTCAATGTGAGCTATGTATTCATCTTTGAAATATTTTATAGTGGTCAAAACAGGGTTAGGTGCAGTCTGGCCTAAGCCGCAGAGCGCACCGTCTTTAATGGCGTAGCAAAGCTCTTCAAGAAGCTCAATGTCACCGCTCTGACCCTTGCCCTCAGTAATTCTTGTCAAAATCTCGAGCATTCTCGTTGTACCGATACGGCAGTGGATACACTTACCACAGCTTTCCTTTGCCGTAAAGTCAAGGAAAAACTTAGCCATACCAACCATACAGGTGCTCTCGTCCATAACGACCATACCGCCTGAACCCATAATCGCACCTGTCGCACCGAGTGCCTTGTAGTCAATCACAGTATCAATAAGGCTTGCAGGAATACAGCCGCCGGACGGACCACCCATCTGAACTGCCTTGAATTCCTTGTCGCCCTTCATTCCTCCGCCGATATCAAAAATAACGTCACGCAGAGTTTTACCCATAGGGATTTCAACGAGTCCGCTGCGCTTAACCTTACCTGTAACGGCGAACACCTTAGTACCCTTTGAGCCTTCCGTTCCCATAGCGGCAAAGGCCTCACCGCCGTTGTTGATTATCCAGCCGACGTTTGCAAAGGTTTCAACGTTGTTGATATTTGACGGCTTCCTCCAGTAACCGCTCTGTGCAGGAAAAGGCGGCTTAAGACGGGGCATACCTCTGTGTCCTTCAAGGGACTCGATAAGCGCCGTTTCCTCACCGCAGACGAATGCGCCTGCACCGGCTTTGATCGTCATTTTGCAGGAAAAATCTGTGCCGAAAATATTGTCACCGAGATAGCCTGCTGCTGTCGCCTGTTCAATTGCTCTTTCAAGTCTTTTAATCGCAAGCGGATATTCAGCTCTTACGTAAACAACTGCATTTTTTGCGCCGATTGCATATGCGCCGATAAGCATACCTTCAATGAGATTGTGAGGGTCGGACTCAATAACGGCTCTATCCATAAATGCACCCGGGTCACCCTCGTC
Source organism: Eubacterium sp. (assembly GCA_022511185.1). GTDB lineage: Bacteria > Bacillota > Clostridia > Oscillospirales > Acutalibacteraceae > Eubacterium_R. The sequence goes on along the minus strand of JAFLSA010000022.1, from coordinate 15,955 downwards.
AGCATTACAGATAAGATATTTTTCCTCACCCTCGGACTGCCTTGCGGCATTCCATTTAAACCAAGTGGGGAAGCCTGCACCGCCTCTGCCGGCAAGTCCTGAGGTTTTAATTTCCTCAATAACCTTTTCAGGTGTCATTTCGCACACAGCTTTTTTAAGTGCTGTATATCCGTCTGAACTGATAAAATCATCAAGCTCGTCGGGGTTGATAATACCGCATCGTCTGAGTGCAATACGTGTCTGTTTATTTAAAAATTCCTTATCTTCATCAGAAACAAGCAAGGATGAAATAACGCTTTCATCGCCTGTTTTTGCATATTCGGCAATTTTAGATGCGTCATTATCGCTTACACGGATAAGGCGCTTAACCTCCTTGCCGTCTTCGTAAATATCAACAATCGGCTCAAGGTAGCACATACCGATACAGCCTGCGATTGTTAGCTCTGCCCCGTTTAAGTCTTCCTTTAAAAGAGCCTGCCTTACCTTTTCTGCACCTGCCGCAATTCCGCAGGAGCCTTCTCCGACAACTATTTTCATACTCATACTACTCGGCCTCCCTTAACTCTTTTAAAATCTTCTTCGTTTTCTCAGGAGTGAGAGAACCGTACGTATCCTCATTAATCATCATAACAGGTGAGAGCGAGCAGCAGCCGAGACAGGCAACACATTTAAGCGAAAAAAGTCCGTCCTCAGTCGTTTCACCGTCATCTATACCAAGCTCCTCCTGAATTGTCTGCAGGATAAGGTCGCTTGAATTAACGTGGCACGCAGTACCCTGACAAAGCATAATAAGATATTTTCCGACAGGTGTTAAGCGAAATTGTGTGTAAAAGGTCGCAACGCCCATTATCTCACTTTCCGCAATGCCTGTTCTTTCGCTTATGTACTCAATTGCTTCTTTAGGCAGATAGCCGTAGATGTCCTGCGTTTTTTGTAAAATCGTAATAAGCGAGCCTTTGACCTGTGCGAGCTCATCAAGCACAGGCTTTATCTCGTTCAAGTTAATTTTCTCAGACATATTTCTCTCTCCATATATAATATACTAATTTATTTTTATTTTGAGTTTAGATAACATAATACTAAATTATTCGCACACTTTCAATAGTATTTTTAAGGAAAAATACCTTTTAATTCCCTAACACATATTCCTCAACTGCAAGCGCAAGTCCATCTTCTGCATTTGAGCGTGCTGTAAACTTAGCTGATTCTTTGCATTCGTCACTGCCGTTTGCCATTGCAAAGGAATATTTTGCAAATTTAAGCATTGGTATGTCGTTACCCGCATCACCAAAGCTCATACATTCATCGGCAGTTATTCCGATAGCCTTACAGATTCCGTCAAGCGCCTTGCCCTTGTCGGCTGATTTAACAGTTGCCTCAAGATTCCCTTTAAAGCTGCACGCTACCGATAAATCATATGATAAAAATTTTTCCTCAAATCTTTTATATTCCTCATCTTTTACGGAATAAAGGGTTATTTTTTCTATATCAAGGTCGCCTAAATATTTCAAAAGGTCGTTATGCCCTGTCATTGTCTTGGTGGCCTCGTCAATGAATTCCTTTGGAAACTGTGAGGTGTCAAACAAATCCTCCGTGCCAAGCTGATAATGCGAAGTGCCGTCTACGTATATTTCAAAAAACACATTGTTTTTAAGAAAATAACTGATAAGCTTTCTTGCCTGATCATTCTCAATTAAGTTTGAGTAAATTATTTTGTCTGCATTTCTGTCATAAACACAGGCGCCGTTTGAATATATTATGTAATCTGTAAAAGGTATCTGCTTTATAACGTCACCGGTCAGTCCAAGCGGTCTGCCTGTTGCAATTGCAAATTTCACACCTCTGTCGTGCGCTGTTTTGAGTGTATCAATAGTGCGCGGCGTCACTGTTAAATGGTCAACGGACATCAGCGTGCCATCGAGATCAGTCGCAATTAACTTAATCAAGGCTGTCCTTCCTTTCTGTTTATTATCTGACATTTTACCATATTATCAGACAATAATCCATAAATATTATAAATATTGCTGTTTATCATTGACTCACTTTATAAGCACAAGGACACCCGTTTTTGTGGGTGTCCTTTGATTATATATGCAAAATTGCGGTTGCAAGCCAGAAATAGATTAAAAGCGACAGTGCATCAACAATCGTTGTGATAAACGGTGATGACATAACGGCAGGGTCAAACTTCAGCTTCTTTGCAAATATCGGCAGAGTACAGCCGACAATCTTTGCAAAAATAATTTCAATAACAAGTGTCAGGCTGATTACAAGGTCAACCTTAAGCGTTATTCCCTCAGTGCCTAACAGCAGTCTGTCAACTAACCAGATCTTAGCAAAGTTTACTGCAGCAAGGGAGAGACCACAGCAAATGCCTACACGTATTTCCTTCCATATTACTTTGAAAATATCGCCCAGATCAATCTCATTCAGCGAAAGTGCACGGATAATCGTTACACTTGCCTGACCGCCTGAGTTACCGCCCGTATCCATAAGCATAGGTATAAATGACGTTAAAATAATCAGTACCGACAGCTTATCCTCAAATGCGGTTATAATCATACCCGTAAACGTTGCGCTGACCATCAAAAGCATAAGCCACGGCAGTCTTGACCTGAACGTTTCAAAAACACCGATTTTAAGATAAGGCTTTTCAGACGTACGCACGATAGCGTTCATCTTATGGATATCCTCAGTATTCTCCTCCTGCAAAACGTCCATAGCGTCATCGACCGTGATGATTCCGACAAGCCTGTTTTCCATATCAACAACAGGAAGTGCCAGGAAATTATACTTGTCAAAAAGCTGAACGGCAATTTCCTTGTCATCGTGGGTGTTGACATATATGGTGTTCGTCTCCATAAACGATTCAATCAGATCATCATAATCGTGAAGGAGAAGCTCTTTAACGGTTGTAACACCGATAAGCCGCCTTGACTCGTCGGTTACGTAACAGGTATAAATTGTTTCCTTATCAACACCTGTGCGCCTGATACGCTTGAATGCGTCCTCAACAGTATTATTCTTTTTCAGGTCTACAAACTCAGGCGTCATAATCGAGCCTGCGCTGTCCTCTGGATATTTTAAAAGCGTGTTGATTGATGCTCTTGTCTGCGAGTCGGTATTTCTTAAAATTCTTTTTACAATAGTTGCAGGCATTTCCTCAATAATATCTACCGTATCATCAAGGTACAGCTCGTCAAGCACTTCACGAAGCTCTGCATCCGAAAAGGCGCTGATAATAGCTTCCTGCGTGTCATTATCAAGCTCAACGAAGGTTTCCGCAGCCTCCTCTTTAGGAAGAAGACGGAAAAACAAAATCTGCTCCTCAACTGAAAACTCATCAAAAAGCGCTGCAATATCAGCAGGATTGATTTCAGTAAGTATTGACTTAATATCTGAATATTTTTTGCCTTTGTGAAGAACTGAAATCTCCTGTGCAATATCCTCAAGCTCCATATCTTCAAGATTCATAGGCTGCTCTCCTTTCATTTAGTTTTATGATTTATCTAAAAATTGATTTTAGTCAATCGGACTGTAGAACGGCTTTTCGTCCTTATCGTAAGGATTAACGGCGATTCTTCTCGTTATCAGAAACAGTATAATGATAACTGCCAGACCGCCTGCTAATCCACAGACGGTTATTAAAAATTCAGGCCTTTGATAAAGGCGGGTGCCGTCAACGAAGGAAACATAATCAGGCTGTGCCATTTCCGCCTTTACCTGCTCGGTAGTTTTGTCAACTCGTTTTATGTTAATCAGATATTCCCTTGTACTGCCGTCAGCGGCGGTACAGGAAAGTGTTATTTTCGGTGCCTGCTCGTTTCCGAGAATCAGTTCGAATGGTGCACAATATGCATTTATATCCTGAGTTACAGGGGTAATTTTAAGCTGAGTTAAATCTGACGGAATATAAAGCTTATATTCCGTGTCTTTGTCGTTAATGCTCGGCAAAACCTCGCCGTATGTGCAGTAAACAGATGAAAGCAAATTGTTGCCATTAATTTCATAGGGTGCCGGATTTGTGTATCTGAAATTATAAATCGTACTTCCCGTTTCATATTCAAGCGTTGCAACCAGACCTGTCTGATGATTCGTTTCATCATAAGTGTACGTTACAAAAATATCTGCATTGCCCTTAATTTCATAGCTTTCAAGTGTCGGTGACATCTCATTGTTTTCAAGCGTTAAGCCGTATTCCTGAACGTCAGTTTTAAAACCGCCGTCAATCTCAGCATTTTTAAAGCTGATTGACGTTAATTCAAAAGCATTGCCTTGTGCCGAAGTCTGAAACGGCAGCGCCGATAAACAAATACACACTGTACAAATTAGAATTAAACTTAATTTTCTCCTCATAAAGCCACCTTTATTCTGAAATAATATAGCTTATACCGTCCTGATTATCTAAAAATTGTTTAACCTTGATTTTGTCCTTTGCCTTTACTCTGAAGATTATATCTTCACCGTCAACTCCCTCAGTCTTTTCCTTCCATTCCTCATCAATAGCCTTTGCATTGTCGGAGTTGATAGAAATTGATACGCTTTCAAGCAGCTTGATCTCATTGCCGAAATCCTTATAAAGCTTTTCTGAAAGAGGCTTAAAGCCGTCATTATATTTATCACCAAGTGTGTCAGGCAAATCACAGCCGTCAAGAACAAAGACCGTGACACCCATTCCCTTAACTTCTTCAATTATACCCTTGATGTAATTATATGCACTCTCGCTATCGGGATTAAGATATGCATTATTTCCATCATCTCTGTAGAGCTTGCCGTTTGCGAAAATACCGGCGGTCAGGTCACCTGTTCCAACAATATTATCCTTGTAGCAATAAATTCTGCCGACAGGCAAAATATCATTTGAAACAAATTCACTTATTGATTTTTCCAAATCACTTGCAGGTGAAGCTTCTGCACCGTACATATCAATCGTGGCAAGCGAGCTGTTATAGCCTATCGTGCCGTCGTCACGCTTAAGGTCAAAGGTTACTGAGGTGTAGCCGTTTTCCTGAAGCTCGTTAATCACTGCAGTGAGCATTACACCGCCGTCCATTGACAAAGGCTCAATGCTTTCACTTTTCAGCTGAAGGGAAAGTGTGCTCATATCTGCACTGCTGTCCTCGCTGTTTTCTGTGAGAGGCATAGCGTTTCGATCAATGTACAAGTCCATTACGGTATAACCGATACTTATAATCACAAAACAGCCTACTGCAATAATAAGATACTTTGCAAAGGTGCCGAGCTTCTCTTTTGTAAAAATTGGCTTTTTCTCTCTTTTTCTGCTTTTGCTGTATTTGTCAGTACCGTTACCGTCCTCAATATACTTATCAGCAAAGCTGATTTTTCTTCCCTTTTCCTGCTCGGTCCATTTTGTATTTCGCTTTTTGTTGTTATAAAAGCGTTTCTTTTTCATAAAACCACCGTTTCAGGCAAAACAAATCAAATCTTCTGATTTGCCTATGCTCTTGCGTTGTTTCTTAGTATTTCAATAGTCTTTGCAGGGTCATCGCTTTTAAATACTGCTGAGCCTGCAACAAAAACGTTTGCGCCTGCTTTCCCTGCAAGCTTTACGGTCTCGGTATTTATTCCTCCGTCCACCTGAATGTCAAGGCTTGGGCATTTTTCCCTGAGTGCTTTGATTTTCGGTAAAGTGCTTTCCATAAAGCTTTGTCCGCCAAAGCCCGGCTCAACAGTCATAACAAGCACCATTGACAGCTTGTCAAGATACTCAAAAACATCTTCAACAGGTGTATTCGGCTTAACGGCAAGACCTGCCTTGCAGCCGCCTGCAATAATCTTATCAATCGTCTTTTGAATATCTGAGTCACATTCGGTATGGAAGGTAATGATATCTGCGCCTGCTTTAATGAAATCATCAGCGTAAAAGTACGGGTCTGAAATCATAAGATGAACATCAAACGGCACGGCACATACCTTTTTCATTGCCGCAATAACAGGCGCACCGATTGAAATATTCGGCACAAAATGGCCGTCCATAACGTCAAGATGTATTAAATCTGCTCCGCCCTTTTCGCATTTTGCAAGCTCCGTCTGTAAATTTGCATAGTCAGAAGCGAGCATCGACGGTGAAATTTTAATATCCATATCCCATACCTCTGTATAATACCTGTGTAATAGCCATAGTATTATAATATATTTTTAAAATAAAATCAACTTTTACTTGTTTTTGACATCTTAATGTAGTATCATATATCCGTATTTTGTCCGTATTTTATTAGCATTTATAGGAGGAATCAAAATGATTCAGGCAAATAATGTTACCGTTCAGTTTGGCGGCAGAGTTCTTTTTGAAAGAGTTAACGTTACGTTTTCAGCCGGTAACTGCTACGGTATTATCGGCGCAAACGGTGCAGGTAAGTCAACCTTTTTAAAGGTGCTTTCGGGCGAGCTTGAGTCTCAGAAGGGTGAGGTTTTTATCACTCCGGGAGAAAGGCTTTCCGTCTTAAAGCAGGACCACTTTGCTTATGACGAATATGAGGTTATCCGCACTGTTTTAATGGGTAACCCAAGACTTATTGAGGTTATGGAGGAAAAGGACGCCCTTTATATGAAGGAGGACTTTTCCGAAGAGGACGGTATCAAAGCAGGTGAACTTGAGGCAGAGTTTGCCGATATGGACGGCTGGAATGCTGAATCTGACGCCGCCTTTATGCTCAACAAACTTGGCGTGTCTGATGAATATCACTATATGCAGATGGCAGAGCTTCCGTCAGATTTAAAGGTAAAGGTGCTTCTTGCACAGGCACTTTTCGGCAATCCTGATATTCTTCTTCTCGACGAGCCTACTAACCACCTTGACCTTTCGGCTATCCGCTGGCTTGAAAATTTCCTTTTGGATTTTGAAAATACCGTTATCGTTGTATCTCACGACCGTCACTTTTTAAACAAGGTCTGCACGCATATCTGCGACGTTGATTTCGGTAAAATTCAGCTTTACACAGGTAACTATGATTTCTGGTACGAATACACACAAATGCGCCAGAGACAGGCAAGAGACCAGAATAAAAAGAACGAGCAGAAGATTAAGGAACTTCAGGAATTCATCCAGCGTTTCTCTGCGAACGCTGCTAAGTCAAAGCAGGCAACAAGCCGTAAAAAACAGCTTGACGCACTTGAAATGATTGAAATGCCTGTGTCAAGCAGACGCTTTCCTTACGTTGACTTTAAGCCTGACAGGGAGTGCGGCAACGACCTTCTGAGAGTTGACCATCTTTCAAAAACAATCGGTGACAGAAAGGTGCTTGACGATATTTCCTTCGTTATTCATCCGAGAGAAAAGGTTGCCTTCGTCGGCTCGGACGTAGTTGCAAAAACAACTCTTTTCAAAATCATTATGGGCGAAATGGAGCCTGACGAGGGCTCATTCAAATGGGGTGTAACCACCTCACAGAGCTACTTCCCGAGCGACAACGGCAAGTACTTTGACGGCGTTGAGCTTACGCTTGTTGACTGGCTGAGACAGTACACAACCTATACTCTCGAGGCTGATATCAGAGGCTGGCTCGGCAGAATGCTCTTCTCAGGTGAGGAGGCACTCAAAATGGCAAACGTGCTTTCAGGTGGCGAGCGTGTGCGCTGTATGCTCTGTAAAATGATGCTCTCAGGCGCAAACGTGCTTATCCTTGACGAGCCGACAAACCACCTTGACCTTGAATCAATCACAGCACTCAACAACGGCCTTATCCGTTATCCTGAAACAATCCTGTTCACCTCTCACGACCACCAGTTCGTGCAAACAGTGGCAGACAGAATTATCGAAATTTCAGGCAATACAATCCTCGACCGCAAGGGAACGTACGACGAATTCCTCGAGGACTTCAACGAAGAACAGCTTAAGAAATATTAATACAAACAAAAACAGCGATGTGCTTTATTTTCCACATCGCTGTTTTTATATCAACTTTCCTTAACCGCTTCACCGTTTAATGATATTTCCCACGCATCAAAAGGAGGTCCAAAGACCGCAAAGCTTATTTCCTCATTATATTTGAACTCAAGAACATATCTTCCGGAGCCGGAATCTTGTATAAATTCACTGTTTGTTATTTTCTCTATATCTTTTATAATGGTTTCCTGATAATCGCTGTGAGAACCGTTTAAATATTGTCTGAGCGAATCATCAATAAACGCAATAATCTCATCATTATTTGCATCGCCCGGCAATCCATCAGTTCCTTTTGAATTGCTTTGTGAGCAACCGCCGATAAAAAGAATTACAATTAAAAACGGAATAAATATCTTTAACGCCTTACTCATAATTTAACACCCTCCCGATAAAAATTAATTTCAATTTCAAAATATCACATGGCTTATAAATTGTCAATAATCAACCCCGCTTGCGTTAAAGAAGTGGTATTCCGTTTCGGTTTTAATGATGTAAAAATAATATGTATCATCATTAAACGTAAACTCCGTCACATTGCTACCCTCAGGAATTTCTGTCTTATCATCGGTTATATCATAATATACTCTCGGTGCTTTGCCGATTGCATCTATATAGTAAACGTTATCCGGTTTCAAAAATGAATAATGCATTGTGGAACGGGACAAATAATACGAATATCTATCTTCTCCGTGATTTTTGAGGTAAGCCACGCCTATTTCATCATACGGCGTTGCGAATATACAAAGTGAATAATCGTCATCAATCGGGACGGTTCCAAATACTTCACTCACTTCCTTATCTACGCTGATAACATCGTACGCCGTACCGTTTTGAGCTCCGGGACTTTTACTGAGTAACACAATACCTATCACAATAAGAATTATGCCCATAATAATTCTTTTGTTTCTTTCTTGTTTGATAATGGGGTTCTGCGGTGGAGCAATGGCATTTTCTCTGATTTCATTTAATGATACGCTGTCAACAGGTAAAAATGAATCTTCGTCAATAGCCTTTATGTAAGCGTTTGCCTTGTCGAGTATAAAAAACTTCGGTGCGGCGCTTATTATTTTTTCAAATTCTGCCTTAGCCTCCTGTGGCTTATTGCTGTAATAAAGCGTAATTGCGGTATAGTAGTGCATAGTAAGCTTATAAGAATTTCTTTGCTTTTTAACTGCAACACCTTTACGTTGCTCTACGTTTTTCAGTGCACCGACATAATCACAATTTATGAAATTCTGAAAAAAATCATACTTTACATAATATGATTCTTTAACCGAAGCTCTTCCTCTTAATTCCTGCAAAAGCTCTTTTACCTCTTCACAGGTGCTCAGGCAAAGCTCAAAATCACCTGAGAAAAATGCCACGTTTGCAAGCAAATCAAGATACTGTATCTTCACTGTTTTTCTTTGCTTAAGTTTTAGCTGAGAAAAAATTATGCCTGCTGCTGATTTGAAATCACCGATAAAATATGCCACCTGTGCATCAAAAAAAGCAGTAGTACCTTCTAAATAAATTCCGTGACAGACTGCATAATATGTCTGCGGGTCACAGTCATTATAAAGAATATCTGTGGCAACTAAACTTACCTTTGTTTTCAGATAAACCGCCAAAATAATAACTGCAAGTATAACAATGAGCTTATAGGCAATATTTGTCGGCACAAAAAGATAGACAGCAAAAGCTGATGTTATTGCTATAATGTTTACCAGCCTGCATTTATTTTTTATTTCTTTTATCTTTGATAAAATCCTTTTCTCATCCATTTTTATCTTTTCCCTTTTGAATAATAGTTATAATTGACATAATAGTTTTAGGCACGACCATAACCAAACCGGAAAGCTCAATAAACAATATCGTTACGGGAAACAGGACACACGCAATAGCAGTTGCCCACGCCGGCATTTTCTTTATCAAATTAACAAAAAGTGTTATACCTGTATAAATTGCGCAAATCACATAACCCATTCCCATTGAAAGGGTTATGTTGTCTTTAACTGTAAAATCGTTTTCATATCCTGCATAAATCTCCGGAAATTGTTCACTATACTGTGGAATTACAATATTATTGTTAATATAACCTAACGTCATAGAAATAGCAGTAAAAGATATAAACAAGCAAATAATACAAATCAAATAGGTTTTCGCTTTTTTATATTTTGCATTTTTGCTCTCTGTTTCGTAAGTATTAAGCTTGTTCTGTAAAAATATATTAGCCGTTTTATTTGATAAGGCTTCAAGTGTATCAAGCTTTTCCACCTCAGGACTCTTTGCGCACAAAAGCTCCTCTGCTGTTATGCCCAATGCTGATGCGAGCTTAATTATCGTTTCCGTTTTCGGAACGGCCGCGCCTGTTTCCCATTTTGATACTGCTTTGTTTGAAACGCCGATTAATGCTCCAAGCTCCTTTTGCGAGAGTCCGTTCGCCTTTCTCAGCTCATAAATACGGTTACCAAGATCATAATTCTGCATACTGTACCTCCGATTAAAGCGTACCATACTGTGCTGAAAAACTCAACAAAGAAAAGTCGAATATCGGTAGAACTTATCATTTTTCCAAAAATTATTTACAGAGGTAATATGTAATCACATTGACAATTGCTTTTTTTGTTGTTATACTTAAAAAGTAATAATATGTCGAGATGTAACAATTAATAAGGGTGTGAGAATATGAATAAAAACAGAGTTCAGGTTAAAATCGGCGGTGCTACCTATACAATCGTAACTGAGGACGATACACAGTACGTTGAGGCGCTTGCAGAGGAAATTAACAACGAAATCCGTTCAGTCTGCAATTCAAACCCATCTCTTTCAATAACACAGGCGGCTGTGCTTGTTGCTCTTGATCAGGCAGATGCGTGCAAGAAGGCATCTGCATCGGCAGATAATCTGCGTGTACAGATCAAGGATTATCTTGAGGAAAGCGCAAGAGCTAAGATGGAGGTTGAGGTTGCAAGGCGTGAGGTTGAAAGGCTCAACCGTGAAATCTCAAATTTAAGGGACAGACTTAACAACAGATAAAGGAAACATATGAATTTTGAAATTCTGGCTCCTGCAGGCAGTATGGAGTCCTTGATTGCCGGTGTACGAAGCGGTGCAAATGCGGTTTACCTTGGCGGTAAGCTGTTTAATGCCCGCCGTAATGCCGGCAATTTTGATAATGACGAGCTTAAAAATGCAGTAGAATATTGTCATAAAAGAGGGGTCAAGGTTTATCTGACCCTTAATATTGTTGTGTCTGATGAGGAATTCAAGAGTGCATATGTCACGGTCAAACACGCTTTATCCGTTGGTGTTGACGCCTTTATCATTCAGGATATTGGACTTGCAAAAATGATAAAAGAGCATTTCCCTCAGGCAAGGCTTCACGGCTCAACTCAGATGAGCATTATGTCGCCGTCAGGTGCAAAATTTGCGAAAGAACTTGGCTTTAGCAGAATAGTCCTCGCACGAGAAATGAGCCTTGAGGAAATCAGGGAAATAAGAGAAAGTACAGATTTAGAGCTTGAACTTTTCGTTCACGGTGCGCTTTGTATGTCCGTTTCAGGTCAATGCTATCTTTCGTCAATGCTCGGCTCACGCAGCGGCAACAGAGGTCTGTGTGCTCAGCCGTGCCGTTTGCCGTTTACTGCAAAGGGTGACAAAAACGAGTCTGCTCTATCTCTTAAAGACCTCAGTCTTATAGAGCATTTAAACGAGCTTGACGGCATTACTTCGCTGAAAATCGAGGGCAGAATGAAAAGACCCGAATATGTCAGCGCCTCTGTTACAGCAGTTAAAAAAGCAATTGACAGAACTTATACAGGTGCAGACGGATTTACTCTGCGTTCGGTATTTTCACGAAGCGGCTTTACCGACGGATATCTGACGTCAAATCTCGGCAAGGATATGTTCGGCACAAGGCAGAAGGAGGACGTAGTTGCGGCAAATGACGTGCTAAAAAGCATCAGCCACAATTACGATAACGAAAATCCTCTCCTGCCGATTGATATTAAATTCACTTGTAAAAGGGGTGTCCCCTGCACGCTTACTGCAACGGCACTCGGAAATACTGTAACCGTAACGGGCGAAATTCCCGAAACGGCAATCAATAAACCGATGACTGCTGATACGCTTAAGCAAAGGCTTTCAAAATTCGGCGGCACGCAGTTTTATGCAAATGAAATCGAAATTACACTTGATGAGGGGCTTATCCTCCCTGTTTCAAAAATCAACGTGCTAAGGCGAAAAGCAGTTGAGAAAATAGAAAAGCTGCCCGAAATAACAGTTAAATCAAAGCCTTTTGAAATTCAAAATCATACCGCAAAAAACAGTACACCTTATCTTACCGCATCATTTAAAAGTGCCGGGCAGATCCCTGACAAGCACCCATTCACCCACGTATTCATACCGCTTAACTCAACTCTTGAGGATTTTATCGACAACCGTGCAGGAGTAGTTTTACCACGTGGGCTATTCGGTGTTGAAAATGAAATTAGGGTAAGACTTGAAAAGCTAAAAAGAGCAGGAGTTACAAAAGCACTCTGCGGTAATCTCGGTTCATATCATCTTGCAAAGAATCTTGGCTTTGAGATTTTCGGCGATTTCGGACTCAATGTATACAACAGCGAAAGCGCAAATCAGATTGACAATCCTATCCTATCTTTTGAGCTCACTTTAGAGCAGGCAAATAAGGTAAATGCAGACAACACAGGATTGATTGTATACGGTCGCGTTCCGCTTATGCTGACAAGAAACTGCCCGGTAAAAGCAAGCATCGGTTGTTACGAATGCGCCAAAAACGGCACACTTACCGACAGAAAGGGTTATAAATTCCCTGTGATCTGCTCAGACTATCCCTGTGTTGAAATTTTAAATTCCGTGCCGATTTATATGCTTGATCGTATGAGTGAGGTAAAAACCGACTTTGCGCATTTCTATTTTTCCACAGAAACTGTAAATGATGTTAAAAAAATTATCCGTATGTATGAAAAGGGCGAAAAGCCTGATTTCAAATATACGAGAGGACTTTATCAGAGAGGTACGTTATAATGCTGATACTCGCATCAAAATCACCAAGACGAAAAGAGCTTTTGTCAATCATCACTAATGATTTTATTATCAAAACCGCTGACGTTGACGAAAGCCTGCCAAGTAATATTGAGCCTGACAAGGCGGTTGAATACCTGTCAAAAATAAAGGCTGCGCCGTTTAATAACGGCGTTGACACCGTTATCGGTGCAGACACGATCGTTACCGTTGACGGCAAAATACTCGGCAAGCCTAAAGACCGTGATGATGCTTACAATATGCTGAAAATGCTAAGCGGTAAATATCACAGCGTTTTCACAGGTGTAACGGTAATTAAGCCGACAGAAGCAATCACCTTTTCAGTTGAAACTAAGGTGAAATTTTTTGACTTGACTGATGAGCAAATCAATGCGTACATAGACACATCAGAGCCGTACGACAAAGCAGGCGGATACGGTATTCAGGGCAAAGGCGCACTACTTGTTGAAAAAATCGAGGGTGATTATTTCAATGTAGTAGGTCTGCCGGTTAGTATGCTAAACAAGTATTTATTTAGGTAATTTATACAAAAATTTAGACAAAAAAGGTTGTTTTTGACGTATTTGCTATAAATTATATAGATATGTCTTAAATGTTCTTGAAATATTTATTTTTAAATGTTATTATATGAATAAGGGGAATATTGGACTTTTTAGTGAGCAATGGCTCACTATTTTTAACCTGTTATTTTCACTTGTTTTGAAGGGAGACGATTATGGCAGCAGATTTACATTGTCATACTAAGCTAAGTGACGGTTCAGTCGGTATTGAAGATTTGATTGTAATTGCCCAAAAAAGCGGAATAGACACTATTGCCATAACTGACCATGATTGTCTTGCAGGCACTGTAAGGGGTCAGGTGATTGGTAAGCGTTACGGGGTAACGGTTATTCCGGGTGTTGAGCTTTCGGCATTTGACAGTGAGGTTGGCAAAAAGGTACATATTCTCTGCTATCTTGCGGAAAAGCCTGACAGGCTTGAAGGTCTTTGCAAGCGCACATCAGTCGCAAGAAAAAGAGCAGGACAGATTATGATGCTCAAGGTTGCGGCACGCTTCCCTGTTTCAAATGATTTTATTGTCAACCACGCATCAGGCTCAACGAATCTTTTCAGGCAGCATATTATGCACGCACTTATGGATGCCGGCTATACGAGCGAGATTTTCGGTGACCTTTATCACGCACTTTTTGACAGCGACAGCGAAACCAATCTGCTTGCGCCTGTTAAATATCCTGAGGTCAGCGACGTAATTGAAGAGGTGCATAATGCGGGCGGTATAGCAGTTCTTGCTCACCCGACTGTTTATGACAATGTCAGTGAAATCGACAAGTATATCGAGCTTGGCCTTGACGGTATTGAGGTCTGGTACCCCGATGCAAGTGACGAGGATACCCAGCTTCTCAGCAAAATCTGTAAAAAGAATAAGCTTCTTTTAACAGGCGGTTCAGACTTTCATGGCTTGTACGGCAACAGAACTGTCACAATCGGCACTTGTACAACACCTGACGAGCATATGGACAAGCTCTTAGGATATAAGGCTAAGAAAAAAAGAGCACAGCGCAAGGCTGAAAAAGAAGCCGCCGCTGCTAATATAACGAAATAAAAAAACTGCCGTATCTTTGATATGGCAGTTTTTCTTATTGACACAAAATTTATTATAAAATATAATACGTATAACAATATAAAATTTGGAGAACTGCTATGCACAGAAAATTTGCAAAAACCGCACCGTTAGGCTGGAACAGCTGGGACTGCTTCGGTGCAGGCGTTAATGAAGAAGAGCTCAGAGCAAATGCCGACTATATGGCAAAATATCTTAAAGAATACGGCTGGGAATATATCGTTTGTGATATTCAGTGGTACGAGCCGAAGGCAAGGGATAACGATTATTTCAACTTCACTCCCCTTAACCTTGACGAATACGGCAGAGCCATCCCTGCCGAAAACCGTTTCCCGAGCGCAAAGGACGGCAAAGGCTTTAAAGAGATTGCAGACTACTGCCACAGCTTAGGTCTTAAGTTCGGCATACATATTATGCGTGGTATTCCGCGTCAGGCAGTACACGCTGATTTGCCAATAAAAAACAGTAAATACACCGCCCGTCAGGTGGCGCACCATTTCTCCGTATGCTCCTGGAATACCGATATGTACGGTATGATAAACTGTCAGGGCACACAGGATTATTACAATTCAATTATTGAGCTTTATGCTTCGTGGGGTGTTGACTTTATTAAGTGTGACGATATCTGTGTTACTGAATTCAGACGTTGGGACAATCCGTATTCAGCCGATTATGAGGTTGAAATGATAAGAAAAGCGATTGACAATTGCGGCAGAGAAATCGTTCTTTCACTTTCTCCGGGTCCTGCTGATATTAAAAATGCAGACCACCTTGCAAAAAATGCAAATATGTGGCGAATGACAGGCGACTTCTGGGATCATTGGGATAAGCTTTACGATATGTTTGGCCGCTGCTATATGTGGCAGGATAAGGTTAAACCGGGTAACTACCCCGACTGCGATATGCTCCCTCTCGGCAGGCTTTCAAAAAACGGTGTCTGCCACGGACCTAAAAACAGAATGACCCAGTTTACAAAGCCTGAACAGCTTACAATGATGAGCCTTTGGGGTATATTCAAAAGTCCGCTTATGATGGGCGGCAATATGCCTGAAAATGATGAGTGGACACTCTCACTTTTAACGAATGCCGAGTATATGAAAATGCACCGCACAGCGTACGGCGCACATCAGCATTTGAGAAATGAGAAAAACGGCAAGGGCGATATTATCTGGGTAGCAAACGGCAAGGGCTGTAAATACGTTGCTCTCTTTAACACAAGGGATAAGGAGCACTCAGTAAAGCTTGACCTTACCCAAATCCTTATGCCTGATGAAAAATATTCTGTTTATGACATCTGGAATAAAGAAAATTTAGGCGAATTCAAAAACACCTTTAAGCCGACAATCGCCCCCCACGGCGCAGGACTTTATAAGATTACAGTA
>JAFLSA010000021.1 GCA_022511185.1 Eubacterium sp. | reverse complement strand
CAGGGAAGCAGTTGCCCTCTTTAAGCTCCATCATCTTCTTTTCAGAGATGTAATCAGGAACCATTCTCTTAGCTGTGCACCTTGCAGCAAGTTCTGTAAGTGCCCAGTATGGTGAATCCTTTTCGATATTATCCTCTTCAAGAACGTAGATAAGCTTAGGAAATGCCGGTGTGATCCATACACCACTTTCATTTTTTACGCCCTGAATTCTCTGCTTGAGCGTTTCCTCAATGATAAGTGCAAGGTCCTTCTTTTCCTGCTCGTTCTTAGCTTCGTTAAGATACATAAATACTGTAACGAATGGAGCCTGACCGTTAGTTGTGAGGAGGGTTACTACCTGATACTGAATTGTCTGAACGCCCTTGCGAACCTCGTCACGAAGGCGGTTTTCGGTGATTTTTGAAACCTTTTCTTCATCAAGTGTTACGCCGAAATCGCTTGATTCCTCAATAACCTGCTTGCGAATTTTTTCACGGCTGACCTGAACGAAGGGGGCAAGATGTGCAAGAGAGATTGACTGACCGCCGTACTGGCTTGATGCAACCTGAGCAATAATCTGTGTAGCAATGTTGCAGGCAGTTGAAAAGCTGTGTGGCTTTTCAATCATTGTATCTGAAATGACTGTGCCGTTCTGGAGCATATCCTCGAGATTAACAAGGTCACAGTTATGCATATGCTGTGCAAAATAGTCAGCATCGTGGAAGTGGATAATACCTTCCTCGTGTGCGTCAACAATATCCTGCGGCAAAAGGATTCTCTTCGTAATATCCTTTGAAACCTCGCCTGCCATATAGTCACGCTGAACGGAGTTTACCGTCGGATTTTTATTTGAATTTTCCTGCTTAACCTCTTCGTTGTTGCACTCGATAAGTGAAAGAATCTGATTGTCAGTGGTGTTCGCCTTTCTGATAAGTGAACGGTTGTAACGATACTTAACATAAAGTCTTGCAACCTCAAACGCACCCTGAGCCATAATCTGATTTTCAACTATATCCTGAATTTCCTCAACGGATAAAGCACGGTTTGCCTTTGAAATTTTAAATTCAACGTATTCTGCAATCTCAGTAATCTGGCTTTGTGAAAGCTCTTCCTTTTTACAAGCGGCATTTGCCTTTGACACGGCAACAATAATCTTGTTTATATCAAAATCCATTTCCGCGCCGTTACGCTTGATAATTTTCATATTTTTACCCCCTTACAATTTATTACAAAATAGTTACAGCAAAACAAATCGACTGGGTTAATCATATCAAATATTTTGATTTGTGTCAATAGAATTTTTCAAAAAAAACACAATATATTGTATTTTTTATTTTTTTAAACCACTAAAATATGTATATGTGCGATATTGGACAATTGTCTGTTTCACAGGTGAATTTGTAATTTTTCGCTTAAAAAAAGAAAAATTTGGTTACAAAACACCGAGAAACAAGATTGACAAAAAGAAAAACACCTGCTCATCAGAACAGGTGTATCTCAAATAATATTTACTTTTCATCAGGGAGCTGGTCTACTCCGCCGACTGCCTCTTTGAGACCAAGGTCTTGTTTAATCATAGTTGTTGAAACGCCGGGAGTCCTGTCAAGAAATACAAGCTCGCAGTGCTCTTTAAGATAATCAAACTTATCACTGCCTGCCCAGTCACCGCCCATAACAACGGTGTCGATATGATATTCCTTTACGTCGTCAAGCTTTTGCTCCCATGTGTTTTCGGGAATAACAAGGTCAACGTATCTGATAGCCTCGAGCATTTTCTTTCTTGTTTCATAGGTATGATATGCTTTTTTGCCCTTTCCGGCGTTGAACTCGTCTGTCGAAAGCGCAACTACAAGATAGTCGCCCATAGCCTTTGCTCTTTGTAAAAGTCTGATATGGCCGTAATGCAAAAGGTCAAACGTTCCGTAAGTTAAAATTCTTTTCATAGCTTTCTCCTAAATAGAAATAATCTATGCACATTAAAGCATATTAGATATTATTTGTCAATAAATCTATATTTTAACACCTGTCGCAAGGTCAAAGGTGAGGCTGTCTGCTTTGCCGTTTAACGAATAATCAATTTTTATGATTTTATCCTTAACAAATTCAGCATTAATGATATCTGCCTTTGGCTTTGTAATTGTGTCAATAAATATTTTCATCTGCTCGTCTGTATATGTTGACACGTCATCTGAAACGAACAGGAGATTTCCGCAAAGGCTGTTGACATCCGCCACAATTTTCCTTTTGCTCATTGGCATTTTGATGTTATTATCACGAAGGAGGAAAACGTCAGGGTCGTTTAAAAACGCTCTGCCGTCGAGATGCCTGCGGAAAATAGTGTTTGTCAGCGTGTTCTGTGTTGAAACGTCCTCACGTGAAAATGCCTTATTCTCCCAGCAAAGACCAACGTCTGCGCCGATACGGCAGAAATCGACTTTACCAAATGCAGGCACGAGCGGAACACCGCAGCCGAGAATGATTTTGTCCCCGCAAAGCTCTCTTAAAAGCTCCATAGCCTCGCACATAATTTCACCGCGGCTTTTGCCGTGAATCGGGATAATCGAGCAGGCAAAGAGGAAATCGAGCTTGACCATATCGTAGCCCCATTCATTCAGTACGGTGTCAAAAACTTTTTTTAGATACGCCCTTACCTCACTGTTATAAATGTCAAGTGCATAGAAACCGCCCCAGTTATGTGCGGCGTAGTGGCTCTTTCCCTTTTCGTCACGGACAAGCCAGTCCTTATGCTGTTTGTAAATATGGGATTTAGGAGTAACGGCAAACGGCGCAAGCCAGAGTCCTGCGAGCATTCCTTGTTTGTGAATGTTGTCTGCAACAGTTTTCATACCGTTCGGGAATTTCTTTTCATCTGTTTCAAGCCAGTCACCGACTGTGCGCTCATAACCGTCATCGATCTGGAAAATGTCAATCTTTGTATCAAGCTTTGAAATAGCTTCAAGGTCACGGGAAACGATATCCTCAGTAACGTTTGTGTAGTAGTTGTACCACGTTGTATAACCGCATTGTCTCTGAACTCTCGGTTTTGGAATGTTCATCATTTCAAAATATTCGTCGAATACTGCGTTGTATTCACCGCTGAGAGTTGCAAGGGAGAGCATAATCGTATCGTCATTAAACAAAACACCCTCAAGTTCTTTTTCTATTGTGATGCTTTCGGCAGAAGAATTGAACGTGATAATAGTATATCCGACTTTTTCACTGAGTGAGCCAAGCAGGAAAAGCTCGTTGCCGTTTCTCACGTAGCCATATGAATAGCCGTAAAAAACGCCTGACTTTTCAGGGTAATTGTGAAACGTTAAATCACCTGCACCCCAGATTCCCAGAGGATTAACCTTTCTTTTTTCAATTCCCATCAATCGGGGATTGAACTCATCCATTGAGCCGTTTGGTGAATATTCCTTTGATACAGTCCAACTCTGATAGCCGTTTGTGAAAATACGCTGAGCGCTGTTAAATTTAAACGGCATAGTCATTTCAAATTTAACGAACTCAACCTCACGCTTTGGTTGAAGCGTAAGTGTTGTCAGCTTGTCGCTGATTTCAGCGACAACTGAAAAATCATCATTGTCAGTGGAATTTGTCTTTTTAACCTCGCCGTCTGCCTTGTATATAAAATTAAAGCTGTAATTCATATGACGCACCTCACTTTGTTATACTTTGATATTAACATAGACTCACATTAATTTCAATATCAAAACACCTCATTCACCGCAACCGGCCCACTTTCCCTTAAGAGAAAGGCAAAAGGAGTAGGCAATCCTACTCCTTTTTGATTATTTGTTATTTATATTTATTTTTCCTTTTTCTTAAGCACTGCAAGTACACCTGCAGCTGCAAAAAGGGCAACTGATGCAGAAACAGCAGTTACGTCAACACCGGTAGCAGGGGATTTTTTTGACGTGTTCGTTTTTGTAGTTGTTTCTTTAACTGTTGTAGTCTCAGCTTTTTCTGTAACTTCAGTTGTTGGCTCCTCTTCTTCAGGCAGTTCTTCGAGAACTTCCTGCAACAAAGCATCAAAGTAATAATATGAAAGTGCGATAAGTGCCTCTTTGGTCGTATATGCACTTTCATCTCCATCATAGGTGAACACGCCTGTTGTTGATCCCTCAAACGTGCAGAGGTCTGCATAGATACCGTTTACGATATCAAAGTAACTGTCTAAATCATCAAGGTCGTCTGTGTATGCTGAATGTGCCATAAGTGCAAGAGCTGTTGAGTCTGCATTCGGTGCTGTGCCGTATTCAGGATTAAAGCAGTATCCGCCGTTAACCTTATAAGTTTCGAGCACCTTCATTGCATCGTCGAGAACGTCCTTGTATTTGTCTAACAAAAAGTAGCCGTTAGCAATTGCATCAATAAAATATGCAGTATTGTCACAGGAATATCCGTAGTAATCAACACCTTTGCCCATTGTGTAGTATGTGCTGATATACGTATCGCAGACAGCCTCTAAAAATTCGTCTGAATCATCACAGTAAATCAATGCGCCTGTAATAATGCGGTAGTAGCTTGGCGCAACAGAATCATCTGTCGGGTCCATTGCAAGAAATGCCTTTGTGATATCATAGCCGTTAAAGTCTTCAGGATCCTCTCCAAGATTAAGGAGCGCAGTGATTACAGCGGCATAGGTTGTAATATTTTCACCGTATGATGAAACGATTTTACCGCCGTTTGCATCAAGATTTGCCTTAACGTCTGCTAAAAAGGCATCTGCAAATTTCGACACGTCTGCACCTGAATCTGCAATAATAGAAAAGTCCACTGCGCCATCAACGCCGTAGCTATCCACGCCGTTTGTGAGATATGCCACAGCACCCTCGATTTGTTTCATTACCTTTTCTGACGTTGGTTTCTCCGCTGCAAAAGCAGTGATGCTTGCAGTAAGCATTACGCAAATTGCAAGGATGATTGATAATAATTTTTTCATTTTTTTACCTCCGGGTAGAAATTTTTATGAACACGTGTATGAAAATACAACGTTGTCACCGTTTGAAAGAGTATATTTGTCACAGCTTTTTGACGGAGATGTTCCGTTTACGAAATAAAGCCATCCGCTTTGGCGGCCGCAATCCTTTTCATCAATATTGTTAAAGCCTGCAATATATTTACCAAAGCTGCTGTTTGACACGTTCATAGACACGCCCTGCCTGTCACACGCAGTTTTAACCGCATCATAGGCGGTGCTGCCGTTAGGAATAGTTACCGTATATCCGTTTATTATATATCCGTCTGACGGAACATAGCTTTCATGTCCTGCCTTAAGATTATCCATATTACCGAGCACGCTTTTACATTCAACAGTTACGGAGCAGGTAATAGTTGATGAAGTTGTAGTCTGCTTTTTTGTTGTGGATTTTTTAGTTGTAGTCGTGGAAGATTTCGTCGGAGTTGTCTTTTTGGTTGTTGCTTTCGTTGTAGTCTTTGAGGAAATGCTTGTGCTTTTTGCCGTAGCAGAAGTGCTTTTTGATGTGCCCTTTTCCGTAGTGGTTTTGTGCTCGGTTTCTTTTGCGTTTAATTCATTTTTTGTATCGTCAGTCAAAGTGCCCGTCAGTTCACTAACTGTAGTGCTTTCTGACGTGATTTCCGATACAGGCGTGTTTGCAGTATCTGTTTGAATATCTGCACTACAGCCGAAAAAAGCAAAGCAGATAATAAAACTTAATAATATCGCAGTAAATTTTTTCATAAAAATTCCCCTGTCATTTGGACAGGGGAATAGGTATACTTTACCTAAGGACTATTAAAATCCATTGCTTTTCCACTTGCCCAAAAGCTGAATTTGTTTGCACGGCAGGTCTCCCGACTTGTGATATAGTGCATTCATTAATACACGTACAAATACGCCTTCTCAGTTTCCCAATGGCAAATGTATTTGTTTCATCAGATACGGTAATGGCGGTTGCTTGAGATTCTCACTCAATTCCCTTTTAATTTCGGCATTACACCTGAAAACCGTTAATATATGTTTTTAGTATATCACTAAAATTTGATATGTCAACTAATTATTATATATTTCTCCTTTAAGAACGCCTATGTACGGCAGGTTTCTGTAAAACTGATTGTAGTCAAGGCCGTAGCCTACAACGAATTCGTTAGGCACGTCAACGCCCACATAATCAGCAGATATATCTGCCACACGTCTTGAGGGCTTGTCGAGAAGTGTAATCACGGCAATTGACTGCGGATTTCTCTTAGAAAGCATATCGCAAATATATTTGAGGGTTCTGCCTGTGTCAAGGATATCCTCAACGAGAAGAACGTCAAAGCCTGTGAGGTCATCCTGTATATCCTTAATTATTTTGATTTCACCGCTTGAAACAGTGCTTTCACCATAGCTTGAAGCCTGCATAAAATCAATAGTGCACGGCAGGTCAATATGGCGGGACAGGTCAGTGAAAAAATAAATTGAGCCTTTAAGCACCCCGACGATAAGAAGCTTTTTACCTGCATAATCCTTCGTAATCTGCTCGCCGAGTTTCTTTGTAATTTTTGCAAGCTCGTCCTCTGTTACTAAAATTTTTTCAATATCCTTGTTCATAGCCGTTCCTCTTTTTCTGCACTTTTCTTATACTAAGTATACCATTTCTGCCGATTAATGTAAACAAAAAATCAGTATAGGACGGAGCCTATCAAGTATTTTTATTGAAAATGATTTTAAAAAGTGATACTATAAAGAAAAACAGTTAAGGTGTAAATATGGAATGGGAATTTAATTTGCCTGTTAAGCTGATTTTCGGTAACGGCAAAAGGAAAAATATTGAAAGCTATATAAAAGAAATCGGCGGCACAAGGGGAGTGCTTGTTGCGTCAAGAAGCTTTGCTAAAAACGGACTTGCTGACGAATTTGTTAAAATGAGCGGCGGACTTATCAAGGGCGTTTTCAGCGATGTTCGCCCTAATCCGACAACGGATAACGTTGACGATTGTGTAAAGCTTATGAGAGAACTTGATGCAGACTTCGCCGTTGCGCTCGGCGGCGGCTCGCCGATGGACTGCTGTAAGGCAGCGTGTGCGATTGCAAAGGGTGATGACGTTATCAGCTCATACCATTCAGGCGGCAAGGCAATTAACAGCGAGGAAGCTATCCCGATGATTGCTGTTACGACCACTTCGGGAACGGCGTCTGAGGTTACAAACATTTCCGTTTTAACAGATTTAAACCTTAATCTTAAAAATCCTATGAACGACCCTGCGATGTATCCGAAAATTGCAGTTGTTGACCCTGAGCTTACGCTGACCGTTCCGCCACAGGTTACGGCATCAACAGGCCTTGACGTTTTAGCTCACGCACTTGAAAGCTACTGGGCAACGATTCATCAGCCGATTTGCTCGGCGTGTTCAGTTCACAGTGCAAGGCTTGTTTTTGAATGGCTTGAAAAAGCGTATAATAATCCTGACGATTTGCAGGCGAGAGAGAAAATGGCAGAGGCTTCAATCGTTGCCGGCGTCGCCTTCAGCCACCCGAGAACGACAGGCTCACACGCCTGCTCATTTCCGCTTACGAATATTTACGGCGTTCCTCACGGTGAGGCGTGTGCCTTCACGCTCGATTATTTCCTTAAATTCAATGCTGATAATGCCGACAGTGACGGCAGGATAACTGCGTTTGCAAAGGATT
Organism: Eubacterium sp.; assembly: GCA_022511185.1. GTDB lineage: Bacteria > Bacillota > Clostridia > Oscillospirales > Acutalibacteraceae > Eubacterium_R. The sequence goes on along the minus strand of JAFLSA010000021.1, from coordinate 14,423 downwards.
GCGGTTTTGCTTCTCCCTATGAAATGGCAGACGAAATTACTGCTATGAAAAAGAGAATGGGTATGAAAACAACTCTTTCTGAAATCGGCTGTACGACCGACGAGCAGATTGAGGAGCTAACCGAAAAAAGTATGTCAATGCTGATGACACGTAATCCTATCACTCTTACCGAAAAAGATATTTTTGAAATGTATAATGCGCTGAGATAACAGGAGGGAATACAATGATGAAGCTTTTAAAAAAATATAAAGAGATAATCACATATATAATTTTCGGCGTTCTGACAACGCTTGTCAGCTGGGGAACATATGCAATATTTGTAAATCTACTTTCTATGAGTGTTTTCGTAGGCAATCTTTTAAGCTGGATATGCGCAGTTGCCTTTGCTTATGTGACGAACAAGCTGTGGGTATTTGATTCAAAGAGCTGGAAAGCAAGTGTAATTGTTAAAGAAATTATCAGCTTCGTTGCCTCAAGGGGAGTTACGGGTGTTATTGAAATTGTCGCCGTTCCGTTACTTGCAAAAACAGGCTTTGATAATATCTTTTATAATATACTTGAAAAAATGAATATTTCGCTCGGTATTCTCTTTACTGACGGCATTTATTCAAAAATAGTCCTTGCAGTTATCGTTGTAATACTGAATTACTTTTTCAGTAAGTTTATAATTTTTAAAAAGAAAAAGACAGAGGATAAATAATTAAACCCACTATACAATGTATAGTGGGTAATTTCTATAGCTTTTTGCGCAGGATGAAACGGTATTTTGTTTTGCCGTATTTTTCAAAACCGAATTTATTATATAATCCCATAGGGCCGACATAGTTATAATATATATCGGCATCCTTCTTGTTGGGATATGCTTCCATATATTCATACCCGTCTGCTTTGGCGTCCTCGATTGCTCTTTCAAGGAGTGCCTGTGCAATGTGCTTTCCTCTCATTTCAGGTGCAACGGTGAAGCAGAAGATTGACTTGATTTTCTTATCAGACATTTTTATCTTTTTAAAATTAAAAATATCCTCCTGCATACCCATACAATTCGTGCACTTATCTCTGTCGTTTGCGTTTAACCAGCCAACCGGCTGATTGTTGTAATAGGCAAGGTATCCCTGTATGATGCCCTTGTTAACATATTCTATCGCATATTTTCTGCGCACGTCTGCATCGTCAAATTCCTTAGATAGATGTGCATTGCTTGCACTGCAGTAATCAAGACAGTAGCACCTGTCCCACTGTTTGTTATCGGTATGGGCGACGTTTTCAAAAAAGTATAAATAATCGTCAAGCCTGTCGGGTGTTAATTTATAAATTTCCAAATTATCCATATGAATATCCTTTAATATGTAAAAGCCCCAAAAAATTGGGGCTTTTAATCAGTTATTTCAAAAATTTCTCTGCTGTCTTAGCAATATTTTCTGCGCTGAGGCCGAACTGCTTGAGCAAATCAACGGCAGGACCGCTGTGGCCGAACTCGTCATTCACGCCGATTCTTTTAACAGGGGTAGGACATTTTTCACTGAGGAGTGAGCAAACTGCCTCGCCGAGACCGCCGATAACGCTATGCTCCTCAACGGTGATAACCTTGCCTGTTTTCTTTGCAGAAGCGATAACAAGCTCCTCGTCAAGAGGCTTAATCGTTGCGATATTGATGATTTCGGCGCTGATACCTTTTTCAGCAAGTACCTTGCCTGCCTCAATTGCCTCCGCAACCATAAGTCCGTTTGCGATAATCGTAATGTCAGTACCCTCTGTGATAACCTCGCCCTTGCCGATTTCAAACTTGTAGTCATCATCGTGGAATACAGGAACGGCAAGTCTGCCGAATCTGAGGTAAACAGGGCCCTCATATTTATAAGCGGCTTTAACTGCCTGCTTTGCCTCAACGTCGTCTGCCGGGCAGATAACAACCATACCCGGAATTGCCCTCATAAGAGCAAAGTCCTCACAGCACTGATGAGATGCGCCGTCCTCACCGACAGAAATTCCTGCGTGAGTTGCGCCGATTTTAACGTTAAGATGCGGATAGCCGACTGTATTTCTGACCTGCTCAAAGGCTCTGCCTGCGGCAAACATAGCAAAGCTTGATGCAAACGGTACAAGACCCATTGTGCTCATACCTGCAGCAACGCAAATCATATTTGCCTCTGCAATACCGCAGTTGATGTGGCGGTCAGGATATGCTTTTTTGAATATTCCTGTTTTTGTAGCAGCCGAAAGGTCGGCATCAAGTACAACTAATTTATCAGCACCCTCGTTTGCAAGCTCTTTAAGAGCATTTCCGTAGCTTTCACGAGTGGCAATTTTCTTAATTTCTGCCATAATTATGCCTCCTCAATCTCTGCAAGCTTAGCTCTTAACTCAGCCATTGCAATGTTATACTCTTCTTCATTTGGTGCTTTACCGTGCCAGTCAACCTGATCCTCCATAAAGGAAACACCCTTGCCTTTAACGGTTTTCATAATGATACCAAACGGCTTTTCGCACTTGTGGAAAGCATCAAATGCCTTTTCAATGTCGTCAAAATCGTTGCCGTTAATAATCATAACCTCAAAGCCGAAGGACTTCAGCTTTTCATCAATCGGCTCAGCGCTCATAACGTCCTCGCACGCGCCGTCAATCTGAAGACCGTTGCTGTCAATAATAACGCAAAGATTGTCAAGGTTATACTGATTAGCAAACATCATTGCCTCCCAGACCTGACCCTCTTCAATTTCGCCGTCGCCCAAAAGTGTGTAAACGTTGATGTCGTTATTTCCTATGTATTTTGCGCCCTTTGCCATACCAACAGCGGCACTGATGCCCTGACCGAGTGAGCCTGTTGACATATCAATACCAGGTACGGTATTCATATTAGGATGACCCTGAAGGTATGAGTCAATATGGCGAAGTGTGGGTAAATCCTCGACAGGGAAGTAACCCTTGTAAGCAAGCGCACTGTAAAGACCGGGTGCGCAGTGACCCTTTGAAAGAACAAATCTGTCACGCTCAGGGGACTTTGGATTCTTCGGGTCAACGTTCATCTCCTTAAAATAGAGATATGCAAAGAGGTCTGCTGATGAAAGGCTTCCGCCCGGATGACCTGCTTTTGCGCCGTAAGTGCTTTCGATAATGCCCATTCTTATCTTTGCGGCATAGGAGGAAAGCATTTTTTTAGTTTCTGCGTTCATTATAAAACTCCTTTAATTAATTTGTGTGTAGAAGGTGTCAAGGACAGTTTGCATCAACTTATCCTCATCCGGATAAAATTCAGCGTAAACGATGTCTGCATAATCAATTCTGTCGCTTGGCTTCATTTCACCCTCAAGTGTTGTGGTTTCAAAATCAGTGATGTTTCTTGCGATGAGAAGTGATGCAAGATAGGTTGCCTCTGGAAGAGAAATGTTCGTCGCGCTGTAATCAGTAGCAGTGTTGTAAAGCTTGCTTACTATGCTGAAATCGTTCATAACTGCCGGGACAATCTGTGAGGTAAACGCCTTGATATACTGCACCTGGCGTGCCGTTCTGTTAAGAGATGCCTCAATATCGTCCAGATCTCTCGTTCGGACATAAGCCTCAGTAAGATCGCCGACAAGGTGAACCGTGTCGCCCTTTTTAATGTTAAGATTTTTGAAATCGTAAAGCGACTGAACGGTAACTCCGCCGATTGCGTCATTAATAGGGGCAATACCGTTTAAGTCCAGAGCAAAATATTTACCAATCGGGACATTGTATAAAATACGGCTGAGAGATGTTGTAACGTTTGTGGCAGACGTGTTGGTACCGTTACCGTAAGCATAGCTTAAACAAAGCTGCATTTCCTCGTTTCTGAGGAAAATATTGTTTTCTGAATAAAGGTCAACCTCTACCATAGTATCACGGGGAATGGCAATCGCCTTTGCTTTGCCCGTTGATGTGTCGATAGTGAGCACGATATTTGCGTCTGCCTGACCTGCCGTGCCGACTCTGCCGTCATCAAGTCCCAAATCTCGTTTATCAACACCGATAAAGGCGATGGAAACGATGTCGTCATTATAAACGTAATCGTGGCCGTTATACGTTATTTTTTCCTCATAGTCAGTCTGAGTGGTAATATTTGTTAACTCACTTTTACCCTTATATTCAAGGTAGAAAATTGTTCCCACAACAGCAAAAATAATAAAGAAAATTAAAAGCAGAATTATAATGGCGATTTTTGCGGCAGTCGGCAATTTCTTCTTTTTCTTTTTACTTTTGTGATGTGAGCTGTGAGAATGTGATGAATGTGAGTGAGAGTGATGGTGGTGTGATGAGCTGCTGTGATGATGGTGATGGTGATGGTGGTGGTGCTGTTGATGTTCCTTTTCCTTTAAGGTCATTTCATTGCCGTTGGGGACTTCGCTTTCCGCCGAGGCTCTGTGACCTTGATATGCGTGGTAATCATCAGGATTATTCGCCGGGGAAGCCTCCTCGACTTTAAAAGGAATATCACTTGCTCCATTTTCATCAATATCAATCGGAAGCTCGTTATTATCAAAGTTTTCCAAATTGGGATCAATAGGTCTTTTCATCTTTTGTCAATACTCCGCAAATTAAATATCTACTGCTTTTTTGATTTGTTATACAGGTTGACAGAATAGTAATCTTGCTTGATTTATCTATAGTCACATCTAAATCTGTTCTGATATTTTTCAGTGCTGATTCCGGGTCCTGTATATATTCCTGAAATTCCTCAAGAACAGATATATCAGCAAAATTAAAGGAATTCATAATATGACGGTCATCATATTTAAAGGCCGATATAACCTGATAAGTGAGCCTTCTGTCCGGTGTGTAAATGTAAAAGTAAGGATGTGAATTAAAAAATTCTGTATCCTCAAATTTATGAAGAGTCGTAAACATTGTGTCGCTATAGCCGTTGTGGCCGTAAACCAAAGTAATGGCATCACCAAAATCCTTGTGATTTACAACCTCTGTATATACAGCGCCGCTTGCCGACCAGCTTTTATCCTCCGCTTTATGCTTGAGATAAAAAGAATCGTCCTTTGCACTTTGTACGATAGGGTAATCCACGTTCGTATCATTAATTTTTATCCAGGCATAGATTTCATTATTCTGCGCCTGCAGAGAGTCAAAGTCAATCGGATTTTCAACAAGAGCATCTTCCGTCAAAGAGGAGGTGGTAGTAGATGATGTTGTTTCCTCACCCTGAGGCTTGGACATGTAGTTATTATAAATCTGTATACCAAAATAGATTCCGCAAAACACAATGACAAATACTATAATAAAAATAAGTATAAGTTTTGCAGACCTGTTTTTATCCTCTTGTTCGTCCTGTTCGATTTGTTCGTCCTGTTCCTTGAATTCGTCTTCGTTCAATTTTGTCACCTTATATCCAATAAAAAGACCTGTTTACCATATTGGTAAACAGGCTACTTTTAATTATTAGAAATTATTTTGCTAACTTCTTTTTTGTTGCTGCAAGAACAGCTACGCCTGCACATGCAACAGCAACACTGCCTGCTACTACTGATGAAGACATACCGGTTGCAGGAGACTTTGAAGAATCATTCTTATTTGCAACAGTTGTTGTGCTGCCATCAGGAAAAGAAACGACAGCGTTAACAATTACCTGGTCGTTGCGGAAATACTTTTCAGCTTTCTCGGTGAGGAAGGTGATTGTATATGTGCCGTCCTCATTCTCAACAGCTGTGTAATCAACGCCTTCAACAAGACCTAAATCCTCTAAGTTATTTTCCCAACCCTCAAGATCGCCGGGGCCATCATATGAGAATGTGTAAGAGAAAGGACGCTCAGTTTTCGTAGTGAAAGAGATATCTCCTTTTGAAGCAGGAGAACCGTTTACGTGAAGGCTTGGATCCTTCTTAGCAGCGGTTGAAGCTGTAGGGCTGACAACAGTATCAGCCATTGCCGGAACAACTGAAACAGCGAAAGCTGAAACAGCCATCAATACTGCAAGAATAACTGATAAAAACTTTTTCATAAATAACACCTCTTATACAAATATAACAACATAATTACGATTAGATTATAACACCAAAGAATTTAAATGTAAAGAATTTTTTTAAATAAGTTTTTAGAAAATAATAGAAAAAAACCAGACACCACAAGCTATAGTGTTAAAAGGGGCTAATTTAAAGTGAGTTTATACAAAATAAATATAAAAAATTTTTAACTGAGCTTGGCCTTTCCGGTGCAAAGCTCATAATATCTGCCGTGTTGACTCATTAAATCATCGTGATCTCCGCGTTCAATAATCTCGCCGTGCTCAAGCACCATAATAGCGTTGGCATTTCTGACGGTTGACAGTCTGTGAGCAATAACAAATACCGTTCTGCCTATCATAAGTCTATCCATACCGTGCTCAATATGAAGCTCAGTTCTGGTGTCAATTGAAGACGTTGCCTCATCAAGAATCATAACAGGCGGATTCGCAACAGCGGCACGCGCAATGGCAAGAAGCTGCCTTTGACCCTGTGAAAGATTACCGCCGTCACCTGTAATTTTTGTATTATAGCCGTCGGGCAGACGTCTGATAAACGAGTGGGCAGAGGCAAGCTTTGCCGCCTCAATACATTCCTCATCTGTCGCATCAAGTCTGCCGTAACGGATATTGTCCATAATGGTGCCTGTAAACATATGAGTGTCCTGGAGAACAATCGCAAGGCTTTTCCTCAAATCGTCCTTTTTGATACGTTTGATGTCAATTCCGTCATAGGTAATTGTACCATCCTGAATATCGTAAAAGCGGTTGATAAGGTTTGTAATCGTAGTCTTGCCTGCGCCTGTTGAGCCGACAAAGGCAATTTTCTGACCCGGCTTTGCATAAAGATTAATATTTTTAAGCACCTGCTTTTCAGGAACATAGCTGAAATCAACGTTTTCAAATACAACGTTGCCCTCAACGGCAATTTTCTCATCACCGTCTAGCCAGTACCACTTTGTCCCGTCTGCGGATTTTTCCTCACTGAGATTGACGGTACCCTCGTCAATCTCACTTTCCATATCCATAATCTCAAACACACGCTCAGCACCTGCAAGGGCAGAAAAAATCGTGTTCATCTGGTTTGCGATCTGGTTAATAGGCTGTGTGAACTGCCTTGAATAGCTGAGGAAAGTGAAATACGTGCCTATATCAAGAGGTCCCACAAGTGCAAGAATACCTCCCACTAAAGCGATTGAAGCATAGCTTGAATTGTTTATACCCATTGAGGTAGGGCCCATAATGCCTGAGAAGAAGTTTGCGTTTGTTGCAGTCTGGCGGAAATTTTCATTGGTTTCCATAAACTCGTCATTTGCCTGTTCCTCATGGTTAAACACCTTGATAACCTTTAAACCTTCAATTGACTCTTCGATTTTACCGTTCATTATGCCAAGATTTTTTTGCTGGAGGCGGAAATATTTTCTCGACTGCTTTCCGATAGTCGTAACGGCAATCAGCATAAGGCATAGAAAAATAACGGCAATACCAAAGAGAAGCGGACTTAAAACAATCATCATCGTGACAATGCCGACAAACGTAAATGCAGAGGATACAAGCTGTACCATTGACTGCTCAAGCATCATCTGAATGTTGTCAACGTCATTTGTAAATCGGCTCATTATCTCGCCGTGTGTTTTTGAGTCGAAATATCTCAGCGGCAAGGTCTGCATATGGTCGAATAAATCCTTACGGATAAGATTTGTTGTCTTAAAAGCAAGCTTAACCATAATTCTGCTTTGAATATAGCTGAAAATTGCAGCGCCGACAAAGAGGGCGGAGAGCCTTGCAAGGTTTTCTATAAGCAAGCGTTTGCCTTCGGTGGCAAAATTATTTGCTATTATTGATGCTTCAATGTCATTGAGAATGGGTTTTAAGCAGTAGGAAGCACCGATTGAACAGGCAGTGCTTAAAACAAGCGTAGCAAAAACTATAATTAAAAAGAATTTGCTTTTTCCCATATACCTGAGAATTCTGCCGAAGGTGCGCTTTGCGTTTTTAGGCTTTTTATAATCAGTATTTTTACCCATTGGCGGCATTATTCAAGCACCCCCTTCTGCTGAGTTTTATAAATTTCCTGATAAATTTCATTACTGTTTAACAGCTCATCGTGAGTACCGATACCCTTGATTTCGCCGTCGTCGACAACAAGGATTTTATCAGCATCCTGAACTGAAGATATACGCTGGGCAATGATAAAGACTGTCGTGTCTGAAAGCTCGTTATAAAAGCTCTCACGGATCTTTGCTTCAGTTGCGGTATCAACAGCGCTTGTTGAGTCATCAAGAATTAAAATTTTTGGCTTTTTAATCATAGCCCTTGCGATACAGAGCCTCTGCTTCTGGCCGCCGGAAAGGTTAAGACCGCCTTGTGAAAGCTCGGTGTCATAGCCGTTTGGCTGAGCCTTAATGAATTCGTCAGCCTGTGCAGATTTGCAGGCGGAAATGATTTCCTCTTCGGTTGCATCCTGCTTTCCCCAGAGCATATTTTCTCTGATAGTTCCGCTGAAAAGTACGTTCTTCTGGAGAACAACACCGATTAAATCACGCAGTGCCGTTAAATCGTAATTCCTTACGTCAACACCGTCGATAAGTACCTCTCCCTCAGTTACGTCATACAGACGTGGGATAAGGTTTATAAGGCTTGATTTACCGCAGCCTGTACCGCCGACGATGCCTACGATCTCGCCTGCATTAGCAGTAAACGAGATGTTATCAAGTATGTTGTCACCGGAGCTTTGTGTTGAATATTTAAAGGAAACGTTTTTAAATTCAACCTTACCTTTAACGTCCTCTTTATTTGGAACGTAAGCATTTTCGGGATTTGTGATATCAATCTCGGTATCAAGCACCTCAACAACACGGTCACCGCATGCCTTACCTCTCGCAAGCATAAGAAGCATCATTGAAATCATCATAAGATTCATAAGCACCTGTGTGATGTATGAGGCGATAACTGAAATCTGTCCAACCTGCATTTCACCTGCGTTTGCAGAAACGCCGCCGCGATAGTAAATATAAACTACGACTACGTTAAACATAAGCATCATAATCGGCATTACGGTAACGATAAGTCCTGCTGCCTTTGCGCCCTGCGCGGCAAGCTCGTCAGATGCAGTGTGGAATTTCTTTTTTTCGTGATTCTCACGCACAAATGCCTTTACAACTCTGATGCCTATAAGGTTTTCCTGTACAACTCTGTTTACGTTGTCAACACGCTTTTGCATTTTCTGAAACATCGGGAAGCCGAACTTAAGAACAAGTGCAACAATAATCGCAATTATGGGCAGAAGAAAAACAAGTATCATTGAAAGCTTTGCGTTGATGCTGAAGGCAAATACTGCTGCAACTACTAAAAGAGCAGGGCCTCTTACAAGTATACGCAGGCACATCATAACAACGTTTTGAAGCTGAGTGATATCGTTCGTCATTCTCGTTGTAAGTGAAGCTGTGGAAAATTCATCAATGTTCTTAAATGAAAACCTGCTTATTTTTCTGTACACGTCATTCCTGAGCCTGAAGGCAAAACGCTGGCTGACAACGGCTGAAGTTTTCATAGTAGTGTAACCGCCGCACAAGCCTATTGCCGCAAGCAAAAGCATAAATAATCCGTACTTAATTATCTGATGCTTTGTTTCATCAGGTGTTGTGGTAGTGTTGACCATTTCATAAATGGTGTTTGCAAAGGACGGCATTGCAAGCTCGCATATTGCCTCAATAATCATACCTGATGCGCTTAAAACAGCAAGCCCCCACAGGCCTTTCATATATTTTGCAAGCTTTTTTATCATTCCTCTTCACCTCTTTCTGTCATATTGTGAATAGCAGTATCGAGCAGAGCTGACAGCTCGATAATCTGTTCGTCGGTCAAATCTTTTTTCAGGATTGACTCGAGCGAGTTCATTTTCTTTTTTATGTTTTCAGGTGCAAGCTTTGCCTTTTCGGTCGGGTAAAGGCGAGTGATTCTCGCATCGTTTTTATCAGGTCTTTTTATGATAAAGCCTGCTTTTTCCATTCTCTTGATAGACACGCTGGCAGTCGCGCTTGAAATGTCAAGCTTCTTTGCCAACTCACTGAGCGTTATGCCCTCATTTTCAGCAAGCGCTAAAACGATATCCTGCTGACCTAAGAAAAGCCCCTGCTCGGCAACGGCCTCGTTAAATGCCTGGCGAATCAGCTTTGACAGGAACATTACGCGTGCGCCTATCTTATCCTTTGGAGGAGGACATTTGTGCTTTTTATATCCCATAAAACGCAATCCTTTTCGGTTATTTAGCCGACTATCTTTAGCCGACTAACGGTTATTTTATCACAAGTTTACAAAATGTCAAGATAAATATTGTAAACTATTTACTATTGTGTTAGAATATCACGCAGTCGCAGAATATTCCGCCGGTTAAATGGAGTAGGCACTATGGATTTATATGATTATAATACCGTAAAAAGAATACTTGGTAAGTACGGCTTTACCTTTTCAAAGGCACTCGGGCAGAATTTTTTGATTGACCCCGATGTTTGTCCGCAGATGGCAGACAGCCTTTGTGCTGACAAAAGTACAGGTGTGCTTGAAGTCGGTCCCGGTATCGGCGTGCTGACAAAGGAGCTTTGCGGGGTTGCAGGCAGGGTAGTATCATTAGAGCTTGACAAAAGGCTTTTGCCGGTGCTTGATGAAACCCTTGCAGAATTTGATAACGTTGAAATATTAAATGCCGATGTTATGAAAATAGACCTTAATGCTCTTATAGATGAAAAATTGGGGGACTGCAAGGCTGTAAAAGTATGTGCAAATCTGCCGTACTATATAACGTCGCCTGTGATTATGACCCTGCTTGAAAGCAGACTTCCGATTGACGAAATTGTCGTTATGGTGCAGAAGGAAGCAGGCGAAAGGCTTTGTGCTCAGGTCGGTTCACGCCTTGCAGGTGCAGTAACCGTAGCCGTTAATTATTATGCTGACAGCGAGATTTTATTTGATGTTTTGCGTGACTGCTTTATGCCGAGCCCTAAGGTTGACAGCGTTGTAATCAGATTGAAAATCCGCAAAGAGCAGAAATTTAAGGTTAAAGATGAAAAAAGATTTTTTACCGTTGTGAAGTGTGCTTTTTCACAGAGGAGAAAGACGGCGCTTAACAGTATTTCAAACACAATGGGAATTTCAAAAGATAAAGTTACTGCCGTGTTTAACGGGCTTGGACTTGATTTGAACATCCGTGCGGAAAAGCTGACAATGGAAGATTTCATAAATATATCAGAAAATATTTAGCAAAGAAAAGTGATGAAGAAATGAAAGACAATACGAAAATTTTTGAAGATTACAAGGTGCCCAAAGCTGTTGCGGCAATGGCTGTGCCGAGTATGCTCGGTATGCTTATTAACATTATATATAACCTTGCCGACACCTTTTTTGTAGGGCAGACGGGCGACAGTAATCAGGTAGCCGCCGTATCGGTATCAATGCCGCTGTTTCTGCTCTTTATGGCAATAGGAAACCTGTTCGGCATCGGCGGATGTGCATTTATCAGCCGTTCGCTCGGCGAGGGCAGAAAAGACAGAGTAAAGACAATCAGCAGCTTTTGTATTTACAGCGCAATTGCCGTTGGTGTTTTAGCAGGAGTGATTTTCCTTATTTTCAAGCGTCCGCTTCTTTACCTTGTCGGTGCAAGTGATAATACGATTGGCTATGCTCAGGATTATTTGCAGTGGGTTGCAATAGGCTCGCCGTTTGTTGTAACTTCAATAACTGTATGCAACCTCGTTCGCGGTGAAGGCTCAGCAAAGTCAGCAACGCTCGGTATGGTGCTCGGTCAGGTCGTCAATATCGTTTTAGACCCGATATTTATACTTGACAGCGGCGATAAGCTGTTTGGAATAACGCTTCCGTTCGGTCTTAACCTCGGCGTTGCAGGTGCGGCGATTGCAACCGTGCTCGGTAATGTTTTCAGCGTAGTATTTTTCCTTATCTATTTCCTTCAGGGAAAGAGCATTTTAAGCATTACGCCAAAGAGATATTCCGCAAAAAACGGTATCGCAAAGGGTGTTGTAAACGTAGGACTTCCTGCAAGCCTTAACAATCTTTTAATGAGTATCAGCAATATTATCGTTAATATCGTTCTGGTAAGCTATGGTGATACTGCCGTTGCGGCAATGGGCGTTGCAATGAAAGCAAATATGCTTGTCGTTATGCTTCAGATCGGTTTGGGTCAGGGCGTTCAACCGCTTATCGGATATTGCTACGGCGCTAAAAATTATACAAGGATGAAAAAGTGTTTGAGATTCAGTATGTGCTGTAATATCGTTATAGGTACAGCAATGATGCTGTTCTACCTTGTGTTCAGGGAAAATGTAATAAATGTGTTTATTAATGATGCAGAGGTTGTAAATCTCGGTGTTAAAATGCTCACTGCACTTATGAGTCCCGGCCCTGTTATCGGTATTATGTTTGTGCTCAATTTTGCTTTTCAGGGAATGGGCAAGGGTGTTCAGACACTCCTGCTTTCAGTCGGTCGTCAGGGATTGATTTATGTACCGCTTTTGTTTATACTTAATAAATTTGTCGGACTTAACGGTATCATCTGGGCACAGGCAAGCGCCGACTTCGTCTGCGTAGTAATGAGTATCATAATGTTTGCTATCGTTATGAAGGGAATAAATAAAAATTCACCTATTACAAATAAATAAAAGAAAAGTATAATCAAAGGGAGACATTCATAGTGAGTTGTCTTCCTTTGATTTTTTCAATTGCAAGTTAACCAAATTCAATTTTAAGGTACTATATATATGAAAGCTTTCAAAACCATTTCAGAGAGGAGGAATCAGTTTGGAGCAAATGAACGCGGCAGAATTTGTTGAGGAAAATCTGAAAACAATTTTTGCCTATGCGTTATCCAGAGTCTCAAACAAGGATGACGCAGAAGATTTAACAAATGATATTGTGTTAGCAATTCTTCAAAGCGCAGATAAAATAAAAAATCCCGATGCATTTTACGGCTACGTTTGGTCTATTGCCGCAAATACTTATAAAAAATTTATATATAGAAAAAATCGTTGTATAGTTGAAAAGATAGACGACAACTTGCCCGATGATACAGATTTTACCGAAGAACTGCTTGCACAAGAGGATATCATCTCGCTTCACCGTGAGATAGCCATGCTTTCAAAGGAATACAGAGAATGTACGCTTGCTTATTATTACGACGGATTGTCCTGTATTGAAATTTCAAAAAAACTGAATATTTCTCTCGAAATGGTAAAATATTATCTTTTTAAAACAAGAAAAATTTTGAAAGAAGGTATCAGTATGGAAAGAGAATTCGGTGAAAAAAGCTTTAATCCTGCGCCGTTTGAGTTTGCTACAATTTTTTCAGGAAATTACAATTCCGAATACAGCAATTTGTTTTCAAGAAAACTACCGGGGCAGATATTACTGTCAGCATATTACACACCAATGTCAGTCAGAGAACTTGTAATTGAGCTTGGCGTTGCCTCGGTTTATCTTGAGGATGAAATTGCACTGCTCGAAAAATATAATTTAATTACGAAGTTGCCGAGTAAAAAACATCAAACAAATCTTGTGATATTTACAGATGACTTTACAACAGAATTTAATAAATCTGCTCAGAAGATTGCAATTGCCGAACTTAGTGAAATTGCTTTAGAATTGAAAGGCAAACTTGAACAAATTAAAAAAGTAAATTCTGTGTGTGAAAGGTTATCCGACAGCCGCCTGCTGTGGGGATTGCTATGGCCGATTATGCGGCAAGGATATGACAAAATTTCAAATAAATATCCGCAGTATAAAACAAAAAATAAAATATATGATGAGGCATTTGGTGTAAATTACGGAATCTCAAAAAATGCGCTCAATGATGAATTTGACTGTGGTACGTTTGCAGGATATGCAGGAATAGACGAGAATTATTATGCATCTGCCGCAGACTTTGGTATTCTGCCGGAAAAGAACCGTTATTTTACGAATACGAACCGAAAAGATTTTGTTGAAAAAATATATGATACAGTTGCAGGTGAAATTGCGCCTGAGTTTATTATACTCACAGAAGCGGAGGAACAGACACTCTTTAAAATGTTGAATGATGAGATTTCTTTAATGGCAACGCTTTATGACAAGCTGTTTTCTTGTGCCTGCGATATTATGCATAGCCACGCACCGAAAAGGTTAGGGGATATAATTGACCGTGTTGTATTCCAAACCTTGTTTTTCCGAACTGTCGGTTTAATCGGCAGTTGTGCGGTAAAATCGGATATGCTTGCAGTTCCTGATTTTGACGGTCCTGCGGGAATTTGTGTTTGTGAAAATACCAAGCAAGCCAAATCCTCTGTTAATCAGAACGTTCAAATATAAGGGCTAAATAAAATTGGACACCTTCTTTATAGAAAGTGTCCAAATTTTTTATACTGTAATCTTATAAAGTCCTGCGCCGTGGGGGGCGATTGTCGGCTTAAAGGTG
>JAFLSA010000209.1 GCA_022511185.1 Eubacterium sp. | reverse complement strand
ACCTCAAGTGAAAGTGCATCTCCGATAAGCCTGTCAAGCCCGTAAAGTTGTGCCATACCACCTGTCAGAAGCACACCTGAGTTGGTTATATCCGCAACAAGCTGAGGTGAAGTGCGTTCAAAAAGTGCCTTTGCCGCAAGAGTTATCCTTTCAAGCTGAGGCTTAAGACAAGTGCAGATTTCATTGCCTGTTACCTCGACAGTCTTCGGCAGACCTGTTGATACACTCCTGCCCTTTGCCTGAGTAACAACGTCATTTTCACGCTCTATAGCACAGCCGATATTTACCTTTATATCCTCAGCCGTTCTGATACCGACAAGCAGTCCGTGCTTATCACGAAGGTATTTTACTATCGCCTCGTCAAAGGAATCACCGGCTACCTTGATCGTTTCAATCTGGCTCATTGAGCCCTGACTGATAACTGCCATATCCGTCGTACCTGCGCCAACGTTGATTACAAAAACACCGCTTGGATTTATAGGGTCAACGCCTGCACCGAAGGCTGAGCAAAGCGGCTCTTCAATAAGGCAAACTGACCTTGCTCCTGCTGTAATCAATACAGAGATAAGCGTTCTTTTTTCAACGTCTGTGCTGAGTGACGGTACTGATGCCACAATTCTTGGCTTGAATATACTTTTTTTAAGTACCTTATTCATAAAGTAGCGTACCATCTGGCAGGCAAGTGAATAGTTGCTGACTGTACCGTCAACTATAGGCTGAATAACGCTTACACCGCTCGGCTCTCTACCCTGCAGATAATACGCTCTTTTGCCTGCGTAAAGTATTTTTTCACTCTCGGCATCGTATGCAATGTATGACGGCTCATCAAGGACAACACCCTTGCCGACTACTGATATAATAATTGAGCTTGTACCCAAATCAATTCCCAAATCATAACCGAACATAAAAACAATCCTTAAATAAAATCTTAAATAAAATATAAAAATATGTTACTTTAAAAGCTTTAATATGTCAAGAAATAAGATATTAACATTTATTTACC
>JAFLSA010000208.1 GCA_022511185.1 Eubacterium sp. | reverse complement strand
ATTGTATTACCCAATATGAATGAGGTAGTTAAGCGTAATGTAACAAAGCACTCGCTTGTTTTCATTGACGAAGCACAAGACTTATCTTCGGCTCAACGTGGCTTAATGCTCCTTTCAGTTGCCAAAGGTGGCAGGTTTGTTGCCGTAGGCGACCCACGTCAGGCTATCAATGGCTTTGCAGGTGCAAATAACGATAGTTTTGCTAAATTGGCTAAATTAGCCGATAAGGAATTGCCGTTATCTTGCAATTACCGCTGTGGCTCCGATATTATCAATTTGGCACAAGATATAGTGCCTAACATCGTGGCTCACGCAGGTGCCGACAAAGGCGTTATCCGTGATGTTACTGACCTGACTGACCTTAAATTAGGGGATATGGTATTGTGCCGTAAATCTGCTCCCCTTGTCAGGGTTGCTCTAAAGTGCCTTGCAAACAATATCCGTGCTAACGTTATGGGCAAGGATATAGCACAGGGTTTGGTTAGCCTTATCAAAAAAGCCAAAGTAAGACGTGTTGAAACGCTTATCAATTACCTTGAAAGCGAGGTAGAAAAGGCTGAAAAGGCTCACAAGGAAAACGCTAAATCAATGAGCGTGAGCAAGTTAGAGGCTCTCAAAGACAAAGTAAGTGCTATCAACGCTATCGCTGAAAACATTGATTTTCAGGCTAATAACGGAATTGACTTGTTGCTCCAAAAGATTGAATATCTTTTCACTGACAAGCAGGATAAATTCAGCAGGGTAACATTCGCCACCGCCCACAAGTCAAAAGGTCTTGAAAACGAGCGTATTTTCATTCTTCTTCCTGACAAGTTGCCACTTATATGGAAAGGGCAAAAAGAATGGCAATACGAGCAGGAAATGAACCTCAAATATGTTGCTATCACACGAGCCAAAAAAGAATTGATTTGGGTAAACATTGATGAAAAAGAATTACCCAACGTCAAAATAAGATAAGCAAAAATGCTCCCGACAAATATCCTTGCCAAAAGCAGGGATATTTTTTTTGTTATTACACTAAATCCTGATACTTGCCCCTGACACGTCAGGAAA
>JAFLSA010000207.1 GCA_022511185.1 Eubacterium sp. | reverse complement strand
TTAGGTCAAGGCAAAAAACACAGGAATACTTTGCGTATTCCGAGTATTTTTAACAAAGAGATAAGGCAAATTAGCTCATTTTAAACCGTGTTCGGATTTGGTTTACTTTGCCCATAGGTGATAATATGAAAAAGATACTTGTTTTAAACGGACCTAATCTTAATATGACCGGAATCAGAAAAAAGAATGTTTACGGCGGTGAAACGCTCAAGCAAATCAATGATGAGCTTAAGCTGTACGGAAAAGCAAACGGAGCAAAGGTGACATTTTTTCAGTCAAATCACGAGGGTGACATTATTGACGCCATTCACGAAAGTAAGGACGAGTTTGACGGCGTTGTTATCAATGCTGGCGCTTATACGCACTATTCTTACGCAATCCGTGATGCAATAGAAGCCGTGCAGGACTATACTCCTTTTGTCGAGGTGCATATGTCCGATATCCATAAGCGTGAGGATTTTCGTAAAATTTCCGTAATAACAGACGTCTGTGTTAAGCAGATCAGCGGATATGGCAAAGATAGCTACAAAATGGGTATTGATTTATTGATGGAAATAATATAGAATATATAAGTAAACAAATTACAAATAGTTTTATAATTATCTTGGAGGTATAAATTATGGTAACAGCAGGTGATTTCAGAAACGGTGTTACATTTGAGGAGGACGGTAACGTATTACAGGTTATCGAATTCCAGCACGTAAAGCCGGGTAAGGGTGCTGCTTTCGTAAGAACAAAGACTAAGAATGTAATTACAGGAGCAGTTACGGAAAAGAGCTATAATCCGTCGGCTAAGTTCCCGACTGCATTTATTGAAAGAAGAGAAATGGCTTATTCATATAATGATGACGGTTTGTATTATTTTATGGATAATGAGACATTTGATATGATTCCTGTATCTGAGGCTGACCTTTCAGACAACTTTAAGTTTGTTAAGGAAAATGAGATCTGCCGTATTCTTTCTTATAAGGGTAAGGTGTTCGGCGTTGAGCCTCCTACCTTCGTAACTCTTGAGGTTACTGAGACAGAGCCGGGTCTTAAGGGAAATACCGCAACAAACACGCTTAAGCCTGCAAAGGTTGAAACAGGTGCAGAGATTCGTGTTCCTCTCTTTATCAACGAGGGCGATATGATCAGAATTGACACCAGAACCTGTGAATATATGGAAAGAGCATAAG
>JAFLSA010000206.1 GCA_022511185.1 Eubacterium sp. | reverse complement strand
TTTCCGCCAATACTTCGTTAAATTATTTATGAATACGGCAGTATGCAAAAATAATGCGTTTTAGGCATATTATTTCGGCTGCCGCCAACTTACTATGAGAGTTATTGAATTTGAAATTAAGGAAAAAGATAATAACAGGCAGATAAGGGAATTTCTGCGTGATTTCGGCGTGTCGTCGGCACTTCTGACGAAGCTAAAAAGGACAGAAAACGGTATTACCTTAAACGGTAATTTTGCTCGTTCTATTGATGAAATTCACACGGGTGACCGCCTTTCAATATCAATTGAAAATGACGGTAAAATGCCAAAGCCTCTTGTAGATAATAATGTCGAAATGGTGTACAGTGATGAGGATATTTTAGTCCTTAACAAGCCGCCGATGATGCCTGTGCACGAAAGCAGAAATCATCAGGGCGACACGCTTGCAAATGCGGCCGCCTGCTATATGGACAGCGATACAGCCTTTCGCTCGGTTTACAGGCTTGACAGGGACACGAGCGGACTTGTGCTTATTGCAAAAAATGAGCTTGCCGCAAGTAAGCTTGCCGGAAAAATAAAAAAGGATTACTATGCCGTATGCGGTGGTGTGCTTACAGACAGCGGCACAATCGACCTGCCTATAAAAAGAATGGGTGACAGCATCATTAAACGCGGAGTGTTTGATGACGGAGAAAGAGCTGTTACTCACTGGAATGCTGTCAAAAACAACGGCAAAAACACACTTTTGAAAATTAATCTTGAAACAGGAAGAACACATCAGATAAGAGTTCATTTTTCACATCTCGGTTACGCTCTGCTCGGTGACACTTTGTACGGTGGAAATTGTGAAGATATTGAAAGACAGGCGCTTCACTGCAAGACAATTTATTTTAATCACCCGATAAGTGAAAAGCCGATGATTATCGACTGTGATTTTCCTGAGGATTTTAAAGGACTGATATAATGCCCGCATTTTCAACACACTATATTTTCGCAAAAGAGCTTGTCCCCTTTTTAAAGGAAACGGCTGATTTTGAAGTAAATGAAGATGCCGTTTTCCTCGGCACGCAGGGGCCGGACATATTTTTCTTTCACAGAATTTTGCCTTGGATGAATGGCAAATCCTTGCGAAAATACGGCTCAATGCTGCACCGCTCGAAGCCTGAAATACTCTTTGAAAATATGCGAAAATACTGTGAAATTTCAAATGAGCCGAGCATTGCAAA
>JAFLSA010000205.1 GCA_022511185.1 Eubacterium sp. | reverse complement strand
TTACCGATTGGGCAGTGAATGATGTTTGTCTTATCAAGACGATACTCAATCTTACCTGCCTTAGCTTCCTGAACAGCCTTGGCTACGTCCATTGTAACTGTGCCTGCCTTTGGTGAAGGCATAAGACCACGAGGGCCGAGAACCTTACCAAGACGACCAACAAAGCCCATCATATCAGGTGAAGCGATTGCAACGTCGAATTCCATCCAACCGCCTGAAATTTTTTGTACGAGGTCAGCATCGCCAACTACGTCAGCGCCTGCTTCCTCAGCAGCCTTTGCAAGGTCACCCTTAGCAAATACAGCAACTCTTACGTCCTTACCTGTACCGTTTGGAAGGATAACTGCGCCTCTTACCTGCTGATCAGCGTGACGTGAGTCAACACCGAGACGAATATGAGCCTCAATTGTCTCATCAAACTTTGCTGTTGCTGTTTTGATTGAAAGCTCAAGAGCTTCAGCTGTTTCATAAAGATTTGAACGGTCAATAAGCTTTGCACCGTCTGTATATTTTTTTCCGTGTTTCATAATAAATTACCTCCAGTGGTTAATCGGATACTTCCTCCCACAAGGGAATTAGTCTTCTACTGTTACGCCCATGCTGCGTGCTGTACCTGCGATCATTGACATAGCTGCTTCAAGTGATGCTGCATTAAGGTCAGGCATTTTTGTTTCAGCGATTTTCTGAATATCTGCCTTTGAAATTGATGCAACCTTGTTCTTGTTAGGAACACCTGATGCTGTTTCAATACCGCAAGCCTTCTTGATAAGAACTGCTGCAGGCGGTGTCTTTGTGATGAATGTGAATGAACGGTCCTCATATACTGTAATTACTACAGGGATAATAAGACCAACGTCATTCTTTGTTCTCTCATTGAACTCTTTTGTGAATGACATAATGTTTACGCCGTGCTGACCAAGAGCAGGACCAACAGGCGGTGCCGGAGTTGCTTTGCCGGCAGGAATCTGAAGTTTAATTAAACCTACTACCTTTTGTGCCATAATAATTTCCTCCTAATATTGTGGTAAATGGCGAGATATAAATCTCTCCCACCATTGCAGATAAAACGGCAATTTCACCTGCAATGATAATAAGCAGATATACTGCTGATTACTAAAATTATTCGCTGACCTTTTCGAGCTGGTCAAGCTCAAATTCAACAGTGTTTTCCCTGCCGAACATTGATACAGTTACCTGTACGCTGTTGTT
>JAFLSA010000204.1 GCA_022511185.1 Eubacterium sp. | reverse complement strand
ATCTGCTATCAGAACGTTCCTGTTAAAATTATTGCTACCCACGCAGGTACTTCCTTCGGTCAGGCAGGCTCAACACACCATTCACTTATTGATTTGGCTTGTATGAGAGCACTTCCGAATATGACTGTTATCTGCCCTTGCGACGGTACTGAAACATACCACGCAGTTAAGGCGGCTTACGATATTCCGGGGCCTGTTTATATCAGAATTAACCGTGGCTTTGATCAGGTTATTTATAAAAATCTTGATGAATGTAAGTTTGATTATAAGAAAGCAAGCCTTATGAATGACGGTACGGATATCACCGTTATCGCTTGCGGTTCCTGCGTATTTGAAGCAATGCAGGCTGCACGTATGGCTGAGGCTGATGCAGGTGTTAAGGTGCGTGTACTCAATATGCACACAATCAAGCCTGTTGATGAGGAGGCTATTCTTTCAGCTGTTATGGATACCCGCAGAATTATAACCGTTGAGGACCACGAGGTTATGGGCGGTCTTGGCTCAGCAGTTGCAGAGGTTGTTGCAAGGTCAGGTAAGGCTTGTGCGTTTAAAATGCTCGGTCATCAGGATGCATTTTCAACAATCGGTCTTCAGGAGGATTTGCTTGCTATGGCTAAGATTGATGCAAACGGTATTAACGAGGCTATTGCTGAAATGATGCACGCTGACTTTGAGGCAGATGATGCTTGGGATGATGAATTCTAAAATAAGGGATTTCTCATTAAGTATCATCGTACCATAAGGAAAGGAGTGTATTATTATGGCAAGTGATGAAACACGCTACACGAATAAGATATTTATGGCGGCAGCCTTACCGCTGCTTAAAACTATTGCTACCGATGTTCCCGAGCTTAAGAAAAAGTTTGAGGGTGTTGATGCCATTTATCAGGTTTCAGCTAAGGTGAACGCTGAGGATAAAGAGGCAGTTCATTTTATCGTTGAAAACGGCGAATGGTCTGTTAAGCTCGGAGAGTATTTAGGTCAGAAAAGAATTGACGGTGAGCTTGCATTTTCTTCTATGGAGAAGATGAATGCCTTTATGAAGGGCGATATGAGCAAGCTGCCGAATATGAAAATCAAGTCGTTTGGCAAATTTATTAAGTTTATGATGGTGCTTTTAAAAATGTCATCGTTGCTTAATATAACAGTGCCGCCTGAGGATGACGAGGAGCTTTCGCTTCTTCTTTGCAAGCTTTATTTCTATCTGCTTTCGTCTGGAATTTCTCAGCTTAATAAGATG
>JAFLSA010000203.1 GCA_022511185.1 Eubacterium sp. | reverse complement strand
CCTGATACTGAATGTTGTGGATAGTGAATACGGTTTTGATATTTTCAAAGCCCATTCTGTTTGCATAGTAGCAGGAGTAATAAAGCGGTGTGAGCGCACTCTGCCAGTCATTGCAGTGAATGATGTCCGGCTTCCAGTCAATTGCAGGGATGATTTCAAGCACTGCTCTTGCAAAAAACGCAAAGCGCTCTGCATCATCATAGTGACCGTAAATTCCGTCACGCTTGAAGTAATACTGATTGTCAAGGAAGTAGTAGATAACTCCGTTTGCCTTTGCCTCAAAGATACCGCAATACTGTCTTCTCCACGAAACAGGAACGGAAATTGAGGTGATAAACTTCATCTTATCCTTATATTCCTGCTTAATGCTGTCATAAAGCGGCATAACAACACGGCAGCCGATAAGTCTTTTTCTGAGTGCAACAGGCAGTGAGCCGGCAACGTCACCGAGTCCGCCTGACGCCATAAACGGAAGTGCCTCAGAGGCAACATATAAAACCTTCATATTCTACCTCCTAAATTCTCGTGTCTTTTGCTAAGCAGATAGGGAAGGTGTCAGCACCTGAAAGCTCTGCACCGTCCTTAATATTTACGTTTTTATCTGCTATTACGCAGCTGATTTTAGCGCCGTTTCCGACAATGGTATCCTGCATAAGAATTGAGTTTTTAACCTCAGCATCCTTGCCGATTTTAACACCCTTAAAGATAATGCAGTTTTCAACCTTGCCTTCAATTATACAGCCGTCTGCAACGAGTGAATTTTTAAGTGATGAATCAGGGCCGTAGATAGCCGGCATATCGTCACGCTCTTTTGTTGAGATAGGGTGCTCAAAGAGCTTCTTTCTGTTCTCCTTTTCAAGAAGTGACATTGAAATATCATAGTAGCTTTTGATTGAATCAACCGTGCCGACAAAGCTGTCAGTTGCGTCAAAAGCGTGAATTTTAAGATTCTTAATATTTGACATAATGATATTTCTCTGATATGAAATTTCATTTTTTGAATGAGCGTTTGTAACAAGTGTTTCAAGAAGATATTTCTTCATAATCATAACGTTACAGGAATAGAAAACGTCATCATCAGTCTTTTCGTCGATGCTCATTTCGGTAATTCTGCCGTCAGAATCAAC
Organism: Eubacterium sp.; assembly: GCA_022511185.1. Lineage (GTDB taxonomy): Bacteria > Bacillota > Clostridia > Oscillospirales > Acutalibacteraceae > Eubacterium_R. The sequence continues at coordinate 203 of JAFLSA010000203.1, read as the reverse complement.
GTTATCAAATACGAGAACAGAGCCGATATTTTCAGGCATTTTGCCCTTTACACCGAGAATTGTGATGTCCGCACCGCTTTCCTCGTGAGCATCAAACAGTTTGGTGTAATCAACAGAGAGGATATGATTGCAGTCTGACATAAGAACATAGGTCTGATTTGACTGCTGGAGGAAATTGAGATTTCCGTAAATAGCATCAATTC
>JAFLSA010000202.1 GCA_022511185.1 Eubacterium sp. | reverse complement strand
TTATCTATGCGGAAGAATTACCTTTGAGGGCAGCTTTACCTTCGGAAAGAAACCCGACACAGACCGCTTTAATAATCAGGAAGTAGAAAGCGGCGATTATGTTTTCGGTAAGTTTGATAAGTACGCTGTAGTAATTGACACTCACGGCAGGCTCGGTTGGGAAGATAACTTTATCCACGATGACGATTCAGGTTATGATAACGCCCATATCATTGAGGTGCTGACGGAGCAAACACCGAAGGAATATCTTGCATACCTCAGAAGTCTCAATATTTCATACATTATTTGCGGAAAAAATGAAGTTGACGTAAGTCTGCTGTGCAAAAAACTGTATCAGCTTTTCGAAATAAAAAAGCTTTTGATTGAGGGCGGCGGTATAACAGACAGCCTGTTTTTGAAAGAGGGACTGATTGATGAAATGAGTATTGTCGTCGCTCCTATCATCGACGGCGGTGACGGAATCAATCTGTTTGAGCAAAAGAACGGCGGCAACCTTGAATTTAACACCGTTATTTCAAAACCCTTGCCGCAAGGCGGATTATGGCTTAATTATAAAAATTAATATATGAAAAGAATAAGAATGACAATCGACCTCGTGATGGTAATCCTGCTCCCGATACTTATGGGTTACTCGCTTGTGGGCGAGTTGTGGCACGAGATTATCGGAATAGCAATGGTAGCTTCATTTGCGATACACATTTTCCTGAACAGAAAATGGTTCACATTACTATTCAAGGGCAAATACAACGCTAAACGCATACTGACAACATCACTAAATCTCCTGCTCGCTCTTTGCGTTCTTACTTCTATCGTGAGTGCGGTGTTTATTTCCAAACATATTTTCAGCTTTTTAGGCATCAATATTTTGAGTTCAGTTATGAGAAGCCTGCACTTGCTTGCAGCTTATTGGGTTTTTGTGCTGATGAGCCTTCACGCAGGCATCCACGGCGGCGCAATGCTGTCAAAGCTACGGAAAAAGAATTCTGCCGCAAAAAATATGGTTTCGGTAATAGCAATAATTATTGCACTTTACGGAGTATATGCATTTATAAAGCGTGGATTTGCAGGCTATCTATTTATGCAGACAGCGTTTGTATTTTTCGATTATTCCGAGCCGTTCATCTTTTTCTATCTCGACTACCTTGCGGTTATGATACTGTTTATGACGGTTGGCTTTTTAACAAACAAATTACTTACTTCAGGAGGAAAAAATGGAATTTGTAACTCTTAATGACGGTAATAAAATCCCCGCTATCGGTTTTGGCGTATTTATGATACCCGCTGACGGCAGCACCTATAAGGCTGTCAGAGAAGCTCTCGACGCAGGCTACCG
>JAFLSA010000201.1 GCA_022511185.1 Eubacterium sp. | reverse complement strand
CCACAGTAAGGGTGTGAGAGTCTTTGCCACAAAGCACAACGTACCTGTTTTTGCAGCTGAGCCTTGCATTGAAGATATGATGATAACAGGCACTCTTAATGAAAAGGTAAATGTAAATTCTATTGACTATCATATGGAGCTTTGCGGTATAGAGGTTATGACCTTTAAGCAGAGCCACGATAGCGTTGATTGTCTTGGCTATAGATTTAATTTGCCCGACGGCAGGAGTATTTCCGTATGCACTGATACGGGATATATAACTGATAACGCAAGGCAGATTTTGCCCGGTACAGACTTGATTTTTATTGAGTCTAATCACGAAACCTCAATGGTTGAAACAGGCCCGTATCCTTATCATTTAAAGCAGAGAATACTTAGCAGTCACGGGCATCTTTCAAATTTTGCCTGCGGTGAATACATAAAGGAGCTTGCACAGAGCGGTACAACACGATTTGTCCTTTCGCATCTCAGCCGCGAAAATAATATGCCGCATATTGCAAGGCAGACTGCGCTGTCTGCTCTCAGTGAAATCGGCTTAAAGGAGGACACTGATTTCAGGCTCTTTGTATCACCTTGCGAAAATGACGGCAGGGGAATTGTGTTATGATAAATGTGACGGTGCTTGCAGTCGGCAAGCTAAAGGAAAGCTATCTGCGTGATGGATGCGGTGAATACGTGAAAAGGCTTGGCGCATACGCAAAGATTAATATTATTGAAATCACTGAGGAAAAATGCTCGGATAATCCTTCAGACAGCGAGATACAGAACGTTATAAAAAAAGAGGGCGAACGGATTATTAAGAAAGTCCCTAAGGGTGCTGTTGTCATTCCGCTTTGTATCGAAGGCAGGGAATATGACAGCCGTGAATTTTCCGCTCTTATTGAAAATATTTCGCTTTCAAGCTCACATATTTGTTTTGTAATAGGTGGTTCGTTCGGACTTGATGATGAGGTTAAGGCACTCGGAAAAGTAAAGCTGTCTTTCGGTAAAATGACACTTCCGCACCAGCTTGCAAGAATGGTGCTGCTTGAGCAGGTTTACAGAGCGCTTTCAATATCAAATAACTCAAAATATCACAAATAAAAAATACTATAAATGAAAAGGCACAGCGAATAACTCGCCGTGCCTTTTCATAAGGGGTAAAAATTTATGTGAAAACGTTGTTGGTATATATGAAAAGGTTGAGAAAAAATTTTTCAGCAACCTTGTTGGTTGTCGGCAGGTAAAAGCTTTTTCTGTTTCACTTGCCTCTCTTTGTGTACATTATATTCTTATAATTGAAAAAATCAAGTATTTTGTGCAACTTTCTCTATATGTAACACTTTGCACAAAATAT
>JAFLSA010000200.1 GCA_022511185.1 Eubacterium sp. | reverse complement strand
TACACTTGACAGTATCAATCATCTTAACGGTATTGATGACGTAAAAAAATGTTTTAAGTGTGTTTATAATTCACTTGAAAAAGACGGTATTTTTGTCTTTGACGTGAATACTGTTTATAAGCACAAATTTGTCCTTGCTGATAATACTTTCGTGTTTGACGAGGAGGACTTTTTTCTCGCTTGGGATAATGAGTATTTAGGGGATAATACAGTAAGAATTCTGCTTGATTTCTTTGTTTTCAACGGCAAAAACTATGACAGATACAGTGAGGAATTGTGCGAAAAGGCTTATGAAATTGATGAACTTATAACATCGCTTAACGGATTTGAAATTATAGGCATTTATGATGAACTCACTGAAAATCCTCTGAAAGAGGACAGCGAGAGAATATATTTTGTATGTAAAAGGAAATAGTTATGGGAAAAATTGTTAGATATATAACCGATGACGGAAGCGCATTCGTTATCGCAGCCGACACAACAGACGTTGTGGCAAGAGCTGAACAGATTCATAAAACCTCAGCAGTAAATACTGCTGCATTAGGCAGACTTATGACAGCGGCTTCAATGATGGGGGATATGCTTAAAGGCAAGGACGATTCTATCACTCTGCGCCTTAATGGTGGCGGCCCTGCCGGCTCGATCATCGCAGTGTCAGACAGTGAAGGAAATGTGCGAGGCTACGTTCAGAATCCTGTAGTTGAAATTCCATTAAATGATGCAGGAAAGCTTGACGTTAAAGGAACAGTAGGCACAAACGGTTATCTTTTTGTTATGAAGGATATAGGATTAAATGAGCCATACGTCGGTCAAACACAGATAGTCAGCGGTGAAATCGCAGAGGATATAACAAATTATTTTGCAACCTCTGAGCAGACACCGTCTGTTTGTGCACTTGGTGTGCTTGTTAATCCCGATTTGACGGTTGCAGCTGCAGGCGGATTTATCATACAACTTCTTCCTGGTTGTCCTGATGAAGTGATTGATAAAATAGAGTATTCTATGCAGGATATCGAACCGGTGACAACTATGCTCAGTAAGGGTATGTCTGCCGACGACATAGCAAATAGAGCACTTAAAAACATTAAAATTGATAAGCTTGACGAAAGTAAAATTGAATACAGATGCAACTGCTCAAAGGAAAGAGTGGAAGCTGCTTTGATTTCTACAGGCAGAGAATCCCTTACAGAAATGGCAAATTCAAATGAAAGCACTTCAGTTGAATGTCATTTTTGTGATAAGATTTATACTTTTACTCCTGATGAAATCAAAAAACTTTTATAGTTAAAAAAGTTTAAAAAAGGTATTGACTTTTTTTGGAAGGTATTGTATTATATAACACGTCGCAAGAGCGATATGGTACGTGGGAGCATAGCTCAGCTGGGAGAGCATCTGCCTTACAAGCAGAGGGTCACAGGTT
>JAFLSA010000020.1 GCA_022511185.1 Eubacterium sp. | reverse complement strand
TTTTTAAGCGTTGCCATAAGCAGTGTTACAGCCTGTCTTTGTCCGCCTGAGAGGAGACCTACCTTTGAGGTAAGGCGTGTTTCAAGTCCAAGATCAAGGCTTTCGAGAATCTTAACATATTCTGCTTTTTCCTTACGGCTGACACCGAATTTCAGACCTCTTCTCTGACCACGTCTTGCGGCAAGTGCAAGGTTTTCGTCAATCTGCATATCTGCGGCAGTGCCTGTCATAGGGTCCTGGAAAACTCTGCCGATATATTTTGCTCTCTTATGTTCAGGGAGCTTCGTTACGTCAGTGCCGTCAATTGTAATCGTTCCGCAGTCAACGGGATAAACGCCGGCAATCATATTGAGAATCGTTGATTTGCCTGCGCCGTTACCGCCGATAACGGTTACAAAATCACCCTCGTTAAGCACAAGGTCAACGCCCTTGAGCGCCTTCTTTTCGTTAATAGTTCCCGGGTTAAAGGTCTTGTGAACATTCTTAATTTCAAGCATTATTCCTTGACCTCCTTATTCCTAACGTTCTTTTCTGCAATTTTAGCTTTCCAATACGGAACTCCGAGGAACAGAGCAACAACTAAAGCAGTTAAAAGCTTCATATCATTTGTATTAAAGCCAACGTCTATGACAGTCTGAATAACAATGTAATAAACTACTCCGCCAAGTCCGGCACCGAGAAGCTTGAGTGCAAAATTCTTGAAAATCTTGCTGAAAAGAACCTCTCCGATAATGATAGCGGCAAGTCCGATAACGATTGCACCCTGTCCCATTGATACCTCGGCAGAGCCCTGATACTGTGCAAAAGCAGCGCCTGATAAAGCAACGATACCGTTTGATAATACAAGTGCCACAATTGTATTTAAATCAATGTTAATACCATTAGCCCTTGCCATATTTCTGTTTGAGCCTGTAGCTCTGATGGAATGACCTAATTCTGTACCAAAGAACCAATAAAGCACGCCAATTATCAACACAAGAATTACTGCCATAGATATTAACGAACGAGAGGTAAACATACTGCTTATGATAGGGGTAAATAATCCTCTCGGTATTGATTCCAAAGCCTTAACATCCATACCTGTAAGGCTGAAATCCTGTCCGATTATTCTAAGATTTATTGAATACAGTCCAAGCTGAGTCAATATACCTGCAAGAATCGGAGGGATACCAAATTTGGTGTTAAATATACCGGTTGCGAGTCCTGCTAAACATCCTGCAAGAAAAGCAAACAACATTGCAATATATATATTGATTCCATTTAAAACAGATACTACAAATACCGCACCACCTGTAGTAAATGAGCCATCAACCGATAAGTCAGCAAAATCAAGAATCTTATAGCTGATATAAAGACCTATCGCCATCAGTCCCCATATCATACCCTGAGCGATTGCACCGGGCATTGATGATATGAACAAATTAAAATCCAGCATTACTTTATTCTCCGTCCGTCAAATATCTTAATAATTAAAGAGCAATATATTACTATTGCTCTTTAATATTTACTATTTAATTATAAGATTGATAGCAGTTAAAGTCAATAACAAATTATTCTGCTTCAGCTACAAGCTCCTGGTAATCATCTGTGATTTTATCAGTTAAACCGTATCTTTCAACAGCATCCTTGTTATACTGTGATGTAAGCTTCTCAGGAGCCTTGATGTTCATTGTAGCAGGGTCTGCTCCGTTTACAAGAATATCATATGCCATTAAGCCTGCATTGTAGCCGATGTCATAGAAATCGATAGAATATGTTGCAACGGCATTTGTACCAATCGCAATGTCTGTTTCACCTGCGATTATAGGGGTATTAGCATCCTCACAAACAGTTCTGATTACATCAGTATTTTTTGCAGCTGTATTATCTGTAGGAATGTATAATACTTCTGAATCTGCTGCAGCCTTAGTAATAACAGGCTGGAGGTCTGTTGTGTCCTTGAAGGTGTAGTAGTTAACTGTAACGCCCTGTGCCTCAAGAAGAGCTTTCATTCCGTCTGCCTGATACTTTGAGTTAGCTTCTGATGTGCAGAAGAAGATGCCGACATTCTTAACCTCAGGGAAGAAATATAACAACTGCTCAGCCTGTTTATCAAGCGGAGCAAGGTCATGTGTACCGGTTACGTTTACACCACTCTGTCCCTCAGGCTCGAAATCAAGGTTCAAAGCAGTTGCGAAGTTTGTAATAGCGGTTGCAACAATCGGAATTTCTGCAGTTTTGCCGTAACAAGCTGTAAGTGACGGTGTTGCATTCGCCATGATTAAATCTGTTTTAGCTGCAACGAATTTTTCAGCAATAGCCGTGCAGTTCTTTGGTTCGCCTGCGATTTGAAGGTCAAATTCAACCTGATCACCGAGTTTTTCTTTAAGTGCGTCCTGGAAGCCTGCTGTTGCCTTATCAAGAGCTGTATGCTTCATAAGCTGTAAGATACCTACTGAATAGGTCTTAGCCTCTGCAGCATCATCTGTTGTGCCCTCTCCTGCTGAACAGCCTGCAAATGCGCCTGCCATCATAAGACCTGCAAGTCCTACAGCAACAATCTTTTTGATTAACTTGTTCATAATAAAATGTCCTTTCTTTTTTAGTTTTACTAAATTTTGTAAGATCATTTTAGCACATAAAAGTGTTAAAGTCAATAAAAATTAAAAAAAACATAGTAATGAGCGTGTTTTTCTGTTATAATGATCAAAGTTAGGAAGTGTAAATTATGAGAAATGTTTCAGTTGATATGCCGATATCAGCCGAAAAAACAAAGCGATTTTTTTGGCTTGATATGTTAAGAGCCTTTTCAATTTTACTTGTTGTTGTAATTCACGTTTCGGCTCAGAATTTTTATAAAACGCCTGTATCCTCAACAAGATGGGTTTCGTTTGCTTTTTATGACTGTTTTGCGCACATTGCCGTGCCTTTGTTTGTTATGATAAGCGGTGCATTGTTTTTAAATAAAGACAGAAAAATAGATGTTAAAAAGCTGTATTCAAAGAATATTTTAAGAATTTGTACGGCATTTATTTTCTGGTCATTAATAAATATTGCAGATATCATATTGAACACCTATATAGACCAAGGGAACTTAACAGGAATTGATACAAAGAAAATAATTGGCACCTTTATTACGGGCAGCTCCGTTATGTGGTTTATATTTATGATTGTGGGTCTTTATATAATTACTCCGCTTTTAAGGCGTATTACAAGTAACGGTAATTACACACTTTATTTTATCGTTCTCTGGTTCATTATGGGAAGTGTTATTCCTGCCGTATTTGAGCTTTGCAAATTACGCGAGTGGGATTATGTCAGTTATTTTAGTAGTGCGTACAGCAAAATGCATTTTACCTTTGCTCTTGAATTTTCGGGTTACTATGTTCTGGGGCATTATCTTTTTAAAAATGATTTCAGTAAATCAAAAAGAATGCTGATTTATGGTTTAGGTTTTTTAGGGGCAGTTTTTTGTGTTTTAATTACTGTTATTGTTTCACAGAGTAGAGATAAAGCGTATGTATATTTTATAAACAGTTATATTGCACCTAATTTAGTACTTGCTGCTTCGGGCGCTTTTGTGTTTTTTAAATATGAGTTAAGCGTAATTAATCTACCATCGTTTTGTCGTAAATTCATTAATTCAGTAAGCGCCTGCTCCTTCGGAATCTATCTTATACATATGTTTATTCTCAACTGGCTTGAGCGTGCAGGATTTACAAGCCGAAGCTTTGTTGGCTGGCTGTGTGTTCCTGCTTTGACCGGTGTCGTATTTTTAATCAGTTATATTATTGTACTAATAATTTCAAAAATACCGTTTTTTAATAAATATATCATCTAAATTTTGAAATAAAAAGCCTTCCCGTCGGGAAGGCTTTTTTGCTCAAGTTTTATATTTTTTCTGCTCTTTCGATATTTTCTTTTATTACCTTACAGGTATATTCAAGCTGTTCCTTTTCGCTGTCGGTGAGCGGTAATTCTATAATATCCTCAATACCGTTTCTGCCGATAACGCACGGAACACCACAGGCAACATCGTGCATACCGTACTCGCCGTCAAGCAGAACGGATGCAGGGATAACTCTTTTTTCATCGTGGAATATAGCCTTGCAGATATCGGCACAAGCAGCACCGATACCAAATTCCGTTGAGCCCTTGCCGTTGATGATATCATATCCGATATAGCGTGTTCTCTCCAGTACGAATTCCTCTGTAAGATTGCCGTACTTTTCAGGCTTATCCTCCTGAAGCTCCTTATAATGCTTTCCGCCGAGAGTGAGCGTAGAGAACGGAACAAACGAAGAGTCGCCGTGCTCACCGATTGCACAGGTGGTAACGCTTCTTCTGTCAATATTTGCAAGCTCGCTTACAGTTCTTTTTAATCTTGCAGTGTCAAGTGACGTGCCTGTTGAGAAGCATCTTTCCCTCGGAAGACCTAAATGCTTTCTTGCATAATCTGCGATAATATCAGCAGGGTTTGTGATTGAAACGATAATACCTTTAAAATCAATAGGCTTAAGATTTTCGACAACGTCCTTGAGCATAATTATTGAATCGTCAAGCATTTCAAGCCTTGTCTGACCCGGCTTTCTCGGCATACCGATTGAGATGACAATGATATCTGCATCCTTGCAGTCATTGTAATCGCCGACGCTGATTTTCGTCGTTGAGCCTAAAAACAGGCAGGCATCCGCAACATCATAGCAATTGCTGATTGCCTTTGCGTTATCCTTATCAATGAATACGATTTCATCACAGGTGCCCTGAAAGCAAAGCGCCATTGCAACGTGTGAGCCAACGTGGCCCGCACCTATAATTACTACCTTTCTTTTATCAAGCATAGCTATACCTCACAAAATTTATTTTTTAATTATTATACTACTATTATTACAAATTTCAAGGAGTATACCAATATAAGGCCTTATAACTGCTCTGCAATGTTATAAATCATTTCCTTCGTCTTTTCCCAGCCGAGACACGGGTCGGTGATTGATTTACCGTATACGCCGTCCTCAACCTTCTGACAGCCGTCCTCAATATAAGACTCGACCATAAAGCCCTTTACCATTGATTTTACGTCATTGCTGTGGCGCATTGAATGGAGAACCTCATTAGCAATTCTGACTTGTTCAAGATACTGTTTGCCTGAATTTGAATGGTTAGTGTCAACGACTACAGCAGGATTTTCGTATCCGCCGTTGCAGTACATATCAAACAACTGCTTTAAGTCCTCATAGTGATAATTTGCGTGGTTGTTGCCGTGCTTGCTGACACTTCCCCTGAGAATTGCGTGTGCAAGCGGATTTCCTGCTGACTCAACCTCCCATCCTCTGTAAAGAAATGTATGGCTGCCCTGAGCGGCTTTTATTGCGTTGAGCATAATCGAAAGGTCGCCGCTTGTTGGATTTTTCATACCGACAGGTACGTCCATACCCGATGACACGAGCCTGTGCTCCTGATTTTCAACCGAGCGCGCACCGATTGCAATGTATGAAAGCAAATCTGAAAGATATCTGTAATTCTGAGGATAGAGCATTTCATCAGCACAGGTGAGACCTGTCTGTTCAATTGCATCCTTATGAAGTGAACGGATAGCCTTAATGCCTTCAAGCATATCGGGTTTTTTATCAGGGTCAGGCTGGTGGAGCATACCCTTGTAGCCGGCACCCGTTGTTCTCGGCTTGCCTGTATAAATTCTCGGGATAATGAGTATTTTATCACTAACGTCAGTCTGAATCAGCGCAAGACGGTGAATATAATCGAGAACTGAATCAGGCCTGTCTGCCGAACAAGGGCCGATAATAAGTAAAAATTTATCACTCTTGCCTGTAAAAACATCTGCAATCTGAGTGTCACGCTCTGCCTTAATTTTTACCGCCTCTGCCGACAGGGGCATTTCCTTTTTTATTTCCTGCGGAACAGGGAGTTTCCTTTTAAAATTCATATTATCCATATTTTATCACCTTTATCTTTTCTAAACCTATTATAAAGCGTAATAAAAATATGTCAATAACACACTTTAAATTGTTATAACATCTATGGATTTTATTTTATATTTATGATAATATAATGTTGTTTGACAAGAGGAGATTGATTATGCCCGCAAAACAAAAGAAAAAAAGTCCTAAAACAAAAGAATTAAAGCCAAAGACACTGATTATTGCTGTTGCCATTGTTCTTGTAATTGCCGTTATAATATCGGCTGTAGTTATCGCAAATTCAAGCCAAAGACCTACACAGACCATTTATGATTTCAAAAAGTCTGTAGCTCAGGGAATTGACGTTTCTGAGCATAACGGAAAGATTGATTGGGAAAGCGTTGCAGATGAATTTGATTTTGCGTTTATCCGTGTAGGATATCGAGGCTATGGCAACGGTGAGATTTTAGAGGATAAATATGCAAAGGATAATCTTAAGGGTGCAGAAAAAGCAGGGATCCCTGTTGGCGTGTATTTTTACTCACAGGCAGTAAACGATAAGGAGGCTGAGGAAGAGGCAGACTTCGTTCTCAAAATAATAAAGCATTATGATTTGTCACTGCCTGTTGTGATTGACTTTGAATATCCGACTGACAAGGAAGGGAAGAGGACGGGCAGGCTTACAGATGCTAAGTTAAGCAAAAAAGAGAATACGGAGATAGTAAATTCCTTTTGCGACAGGGTTGAGAAAAAGGGTTACATATCAGGCCTTTACGCATCGTCAAGCGTTCTTAAATACGATTTTAATTTAAAGGATATTCGGGATACCGTCATATGGGCGGCTGACTATAATAAAGAAGTGACGTTTGATGTTGATTACACAATCTGGCAGTATTCAAAAACAGGGCAGGCGGACGGAGTCGGCAGTAAGTACGTTGATTTAGATTATTGGTATAATTAAGTATAAAAATAACCGACGGTATGAATTTACCGTCGGTTTGTTTTTATAAAACTCCGAGACTTGATACTATTTGCTTTTTATATTCAAGAAATTCGGGAGTCAGGTTAAAATCTTTTCCGCGAGGCTTTGGCGTTGAAATCACAATTTCATCTGTTATTTTACCGGGCGTTCCTGATAAAATCAAAATTCTGTCCGATAAAATAACCGCTTCATCAATATCGTGGGTTATGAATATTGTTGAAAGCTCAATTTTTTCCATAACCGAAAGATACCATCTGTGCATTCCCTGCTTTGTTATTGTGTCAAGGGCGCTGAACGGTTCATCTAAAAGCGCAACACCGTCTGACGCAAGATACGTTCGCAGTAATGCAGCTCTTTGACGCATACCGCCGGAAAGCTCGGACGGATATTTGTTTTCCGTGCCTTCTATTCCGAATTCTGCAAAATGCTTTTTTGCCTGTAAGCGTGCCTCCTTCTTTTTCATTCCCGAAAGAAGAAGGGGGAGTGAAACGTTATCAATGATTTTTTTATAAGGGAGGAGTAAATCCTTTTGCAGCATGTAGCTTATATGACCCGGCTTGCCGGTTATATCCTCACCTGCAAGCTCGATTTTACCACTGTCAGGCGTATCAATTCCTGATATGGAATTGAATAGGGTGGTTTTACCTGAACCGCTTACGCCGAGAAGTCCTATAAGCTCTCCCTTTTTTACGGTAAGGTTTATATCCTTGATGATTGTTTTGTCACCAAAACTTTTTGAAACATTGCTTACTTTTAAAATATCCATTGTTATGAAAGATAATCGTTTGAAAATCCTGTGCCTGAAGGAAGTTCTTTTTCAATAAGTTTATTATCCCAGAGCCAAGCGTAGAAACCATCCCAACGTTGTGGTTCAATATATCCCCACTGAGATGCGTCTGCAATGTACTGCTGAGAAATCCATTTCTGGCTTTCAACAACAAGCTTTTCACTGCCTACAAGTGATCCTGTGTCATCAGATGCAATAAGTATATTTGCTGCTTCTTCAGGATTTTCAGCGGCATACTCATATCCTTTTTTTGTAGCCTCAAGGAAAGCCTTTACTGTTTCAGGATTTGATGACAGGAAGTCATTGTTTGCAATAATTACAGGAGTATAGTAATCAAAGGTTTTGTCTATATCCTTAAAATAGAAATAGTCTATATCAATATTATTAACCTCAGCGTTGATACCACCCCAGCCGTAGAATACCCATATTGCGTGATCAGGGTTTGCATTAACGTCCTGAGCCTCATCAGTAACAGTGTTAGGGATAAGCTTTACATCCTCCCATTTACCGCCGTCTGCATTTACAACGTGCTCCATGACAGCAAGCTCAATAGGGGAATCCCATGTCAAATATGTTTTGCCTGTGAGCCCTTTAGGGGTATCCATTCCCTGACCTGCCTTTGATATAATGCCTGACGTATTATGCTGAAGAATTGCGGCAACTGCTGTTAAACCGAGCGGGGTATCTGAGGTGAATGCAGCAGCCAGTGTGTCCTGTGCCTCAATGGTAAACTGAGCCTGACCTGAGGCGCAAACCTGAGAAGCAGCACTGTTTTCAGGCGGCTGAACGATTGTTACGTCAAGTCCTGCTTCATCATAGTAACCTTTATCAACAGCAACATACAAACCTGTGTGGTTAGTATTCGGTGTCCAGTCAAGACAAAAAGTAATCTTTGTTTTTTCAGTATTATTGTCTGTATTTGCAGTATCTTTATCGTTGACAGATTTACTGCAGGAGACAAAGCTGATAGCGAATACGGCCGCTAAAATTACGGCTAATAATTTATTGAATTTCATATTTTTAATTCCTTTTTATTTTTTTGCCACGGCATTGCAATTTTTTGCAGCAGGCTTACGAATGTCATAAGTAACAAGCTGATTGCCGAAACAAATACAATAACGGCAAACATTTTGTCAAACGCATATGCCTTTTGAACTCTTGTCATATAAACACCAAGGCCCTTGAAACCGCCAAGCCATTCGGATATTACGGCTCCGACAACTGCATATGATGCAGAAATGCGCAGACCTGAAAAAAATGAGCCCGTTGCAGTCGGGAGCTTTATGTGCCTGAATATCTGAAATTTGTTTGCGCCCATCGAGCGCATCATATTTATTTCATCAATATCGGCACAGCGGTATCCTTCAAGCAGTCCGACGGAAATCGGGAAGAAGGTTGTTATTGTAACAAGAGTGATTTTCGGCGCCATACCGAAGCCCATCCATAAGACAAGCAGCGGCGCAATCGCAATCGTCGGTATCGTCTGTGTGATAACGAGTATCGGATAAATTGCCTTGTTCAAAAAAGCAAATCTGTCCATAAGAGTTGCCACGATAAACGCAAGGAGTATACCTATTCCGAGTCCGTATAATGCCTCCTGTAACGTAACCTTTGCCTGCTCTATCATTATAAAGAAATTATTTACAAATGCATTCCATACGTCAACAGGTGACGGAAGCATATAGGCAGGAATAACCTCTCCCTCATTACAGAAATACCAAATCAAAAGGATTGCAATAATTGCAATAACCGGCGCGATTTTATTGGTGATGCTTTGTAATTTTTTTGTCAATGGTAAGAACCTCGCCTTCAGGATTGTAAACAACCTTTACATAAGCGCTTACACTTTCACAGCCTGCTTTTATAGCGACCTTCTGGCAGTTTGCCACGATTTCCATAAGCTGATCATAGCTTTCGCCCTCGATTGTTGTTTCAAACGGACCTACCGAACAGTTAAGACCTGAGCTTTTGATGTAAGCGATTACCTCGTCAACTATACGGATAAGCTCTTCCTCACTGTCTGTTTGAGGTAAAACCTGAATTGCAACACTTGCTTTCATAGTAACAGCTCCTTTCATAATTTTTTCTCAACAAGCCAAAAGAAAAACCCCATTCGGCAGAATGGGGCAATAATACAAAATAATACATCGTCTTTGCCGTTCGTGCTAACGTACGGTTCAAAGGGTATAATCTCAGCCGAAAAAATATTTCAGCACCCCTGACTTATTAAGTTGAGATAATTATATCAAGTGTGTTTTTAGTTGTCAATACTAATCTAATTCAAGCAGACCTTTGTAAAATTCACAGTAATCCTGTCTTTTCTCAGCGGTGAATGCCATTGCCTCACGCGGATGGCGGTTGAGCTGACCTGTGAGCATATACTGCACGTCATAGCCCCATACAACACCGCTCTCCTTAAGAGGAAGGATATATTTTTCAAGGAAGGTGAGCAGGCTGTAAAGATTGTACTTAGGATTTTTAAGGAAGCCTAAGAGAAGCTCCATTGCACAGTTTCCTGCACCTCTGCCCATACCTGATGCAGTTGCGTCAAGATATGACACACCGTAGGAAAGTGTTTCAATAGTATTTGCAAAGGCAAGGTTTTGGTTGTTGTGTGCGTGGAAGCCGATAGCCTTGTTATACTTTTCGCCGATTTCAAGATATTTTTTTGCAAGATTACCTGCTGACTCAGGATAAAGCGAGCCGTAGGAATCAACAAGATAAATAACATCAACGCTGCTTTGACCAAGCATTTCAAGTGCTTCCTCAACCTGATCGGAATTTGCCTGGCTGATAGCCATAATGTTACAGGTGGTCTCGTAACCGAGCTCGTGGAAATACTCAATCATTTCTACTGCAGCAGGGATCTGGTGAATGTAGCAGGCAACGCGCACCATATCAATTACTGATTCTGCTTTAGGGATAAAATCCGTTTTAAAGTCGCATCTGCCGACGTCTGCCATAACGGCAATTTTCATATCAGATACGTTTTCGCCAACAATGCTTCTTATATCAGCCTCATCGCAGAACTTCCATTTGCCGAAATCCTTTGGGTCAAAAAGATTTTTTGACGCACGGTAGCCGAATTCCATATAGTCAACGCCGGATTTAACGTTTGTCTTGTAAAGCTCCGTTACAAATTCGTCTGTAAATTCAAAATTGTTGCAAAGTCCGCCGTCACGGATAGTTGCATCAAGCACTTTTACGTCTGTGCGTACAGACATAAGATTTCCTTTTCTTGAACTCATAATATCTACCTCTTTAAACAAAATATATTTCTTGTACTTTAGCGCTTTAAAGTCCCGTCACTTTAAAGCGACTTAGCATATTATAGCAGACGAAAAATAAGAAATCAAGACCTAATTTCAAAAAAATTAAAAGGAGATGCACCGAAGCACATCTCCTTTATCTAAAACAGTATCTTATTTAATAACTCTGACCTTGATTACGCCCTCGATAGCTGTGATGTCGTCAACGACCTGATCTGACAGCTCGCTGTCTGTATCAATGATTGAGTATGCGTATTCGCCGCGATTCTTATCCTCAAATGCAGAAATGTTTATGCCGTCCTTGCTGATTGTGTCAGTAATTGTAGCAATCATATTCGGCTGATTTTTGTGGATAATCGTGATTCTTGCAACGCCTGTCTTTGCCATTGAAACAGCAGGCATATTAACAGAATTTTTGATGTTTCCGTTTTCAAGGAAATCAACAAGCTCCAATGCACCCATTGATGCGCAGTTTTCCTCACTCTCAGGAGTAGATGCACCAAGATGAGGAATTGCGATAACGCCGTCAACGCCGATAAGATCAGCAGACGGGAAGTCAGTAACGTACGCAGCCATTTTGCCGTTCTCAAGCGCATTAACAATATCGGCAGAAACAGCAAGGTCACCTCTTGCAAAGTTCATAATTCTTACTGTGTCCTTCATTGTTGCGATTGTATCTGCACTGATAAGACCCTTTGTTTCAGGAGTAAGCGGAACGTGGAGTGAAAGATAATCAGCAACAGGGAAGATCTCGTCAAGATTATTGTTGAGCGTGATGCCTGCCTTAAGCTCAGCATCCTTCGGAAGAAACGGGTCATAGCCGATAACGGTCATACCAAGGTCAACTGCTGCTTCAGCAACAAGTCTGCCGATAGCACCAAGACCGATAACACCGAGAGTCTTGCCCTTGATTTCAGGGCCTGCAAAAGCACTCTTGCCCTTTTCAACAACCTTGCCTACGTTGTCGCCCTCATCCTTGATTGTTTTGCACCAGTCAATTGCCTTTGTCACCTTACGGCTTGAAAGAAGAAGACCGCAGATAACAAGCTCCTTAACTGCGTTTGCGTTTGCACCGGGAGTGTTGAATACAACGATACCCTGCTGTGCGCAGTCGGCAACAGGAATGTTGTTTACGCCTGCACCTGCTCTTGCAATAGCGAGCAGAGATTCAGGCATTTCCATATCATGCATTGATGCACTTCTTACCATAATTGCATCAGGATTTTCAATATCATTTCCGTATGTGTATTTCGCTGTGTCAAATTTTGACAAGCCGACGTCGGAAATTTTGTTAAGTGTTTTAATATTAAACATAATATTTTCTCCGTAAATTATTTATTGTTTTTCTCAAATTCTGCCATAAATTCAACAAGCTTTTCAACGCCCTCGATTGGCATAGCGTTGTAGATAGAAGCTCTCATACCGCCAACTGATCTGTGACCCTTGAGGTTTACAAAGCCTGCCTCAGTAGCCTCTGCGATAAACTTCTTTTCAAGCTCGTCATCACCGATAATAAACGGTACGTTCATAAGTGAACGGTCCTCAGCAACAACTGTGCCCTTGAACATCTCTGAGCTGTCAAGGAAATTGTAAAGAACAGCAGCCTTCTTCTCGTTTCTCTCCTTCATCTTTGCAAGACCGCCGATGTCGTTCTTAATCCACTCAAGAACAAGCTTGCAGATATAAATTGTCCAGCATGGAGGAGTGTTGTAAAGAGAATCTGCATCTGCCTGAATCTGATAGTTCATCATAACAGGTGTGATATCTCTTGCCTTGCCGAGTAAATCCTCACGGATGATTGCAACAACAAGACCTGCAGGTGCAACGTTTTTCTGTGCACCGAAGTAAACAACACCGAACTTGCTGATGTCAAGCGGCTCTGAAAGAGCACATGATGATACGTCTGCAATAAGCACCTTGTCCCCAACAGGAGGAAGCTCCTTGTAAACAGTACCGTAGATTGTGTTGTTCATACAGATATAAACGTAGTCTACGTCATCACGGAAATCCTCAGCCTTGGTCTTTGGAATATAGCTGAAGGTCTTGTCAGCAGATGAAGCAGCGGCAACAACGTCGCCGTATTTCTGTGCTTCCTGATATGCCTTTTTAGCCCACTGACCTGTGATGATGTAGTCAGCCTTACCTGAGCCGTTCATAAAGTTAAGAGGAATTGCGGAAAACTGTGCTGATGCACCGCCCTGTAAAAAGAGCACCTTGTAATTATCAGGAATGTTGTAAAGCTCTCTCATAAGAGCTTCAGCGTCCTTGATAATCTTGTCAAATACCTTTGAACGATGGCTCATCTCCATAACGGACTGACCGCTGCCCTGATAATCCATCATTTCTGCTGCAGCCTGCTCAAGCACCTTTTCAGGTAATGTTGATGGGCCTGCACTGAAGTTGTAAACTCTTGCCATAATTTTTTCTCCTATTAATATAAAATTTTGCTTATATAAATTGTGCTATTTCATTATAGTGTTGTTTAACATTTTGTCAATAACAGATTAAAAACTTTGTTGAAAATAACAACAGATTGATAAATATTTAACAAAGTTAAAGCAAAAACAAAATAAGATTGAGAATATTTTCTATTCCCAATCTTATCTTTTGTCAATTATCAATTTATTTATTTTCCATTGCGTTTTTGTAAAATTCGATTGCGCCGTCAATTGCAGTTGTACCTGCCTCGTCAAACGGGTCAAGAACGCTGAAAACGTGTGCAAGCTTTTTACCGTTTATTTCTCCGTAATCTGCAATTTCACATTCTACGCCCTTGCTGTTAAGAAGCTCGTAGGCCTTAACGGTCTGATCGTGAGCGAGAGAGTCACCGCTGCTCGTGATAAGATATGTCGGCGGAAGCTCGGCATAATCTATAATCTCGTCAAGGTTCATATAATTATAAGTTGCCTTATCCTTATAGTCCTTGCCCCACAGCAGATTCGTGTACACGCTTAATGGTCCGTCACCTCTCATATACGCAACAGGTGAGGTGAGCAAAAGTGCTGTCAAATCCATATCAACGTCAACTACATCAAAGATTTCACGAAGCTCGGGACTTTGAAGAAGTATTGCCGAATAAACAGAAAGCTGACCGCCGGCAGAATCACCGGTGAGCATAATATTTTCCATATCACACGGATAATCCGCCATATTTTCACTTATCCACTTAAGCGCATAAGCAACGTCCTGTATCTGCTCGTTGACCGTTACGTCAGGTGCCAATCTGTAGCTCATATTGAAAACAACGAAGCCTCTGTCAGCAAGGCTCATACAGTAGTATTCGTTCAAGTCCTTTGCGCCGTACATCCAGCCGCCGCCGTGAATGTCAATAATTACAGGCAGCTTTGCATCAGGCTCAAGATTTTCGGGATAAAGAACGTCAAGCTGATGATATGCATTGCCGTCATCTATGTACTGAATATTCTTAACCTTAATGATATTTTCAGGCGGAGTCTGCTTTGCGTGCTTGCTGTTATCGCCTGCTTCGCAGAATTTCCATACCATCTGCATAATTTTTATAACGAAATTTTTTTCAAGCCCCTTTGCGCTTTCAATCTGATAATCTATCGTGTCAGACACACGGAGTCCGCCGACAGCGGGCGCATTTTGGGCCGTGTCGGATACAGGCCTTGTCGTTACACTTATAAAAATAGTCGCAGCGATTGCAATAACAACGATAACCGCAATAATTATCCCTAAGGCCTTTACCCCCTTGTGCTTTGATTTGCTTTTTTCTTTTACCTCAGCCATAATTCTTCCCCCAATTAAAGATAACTTAAGTATACATAAATATTTAATTACTGTCAATCCAAAGAGAAGATATGAAAAATCCATAAGGCGTCAGCCTTATGGATTTTTGTGATTTTATGCAAACAGGTTTTTGATTATGTCAATCAGTTTACTAAAGAAATTAAGAATCATATTAAGAAGCTTTTGCCAGAAGCTGAGTTTCTTCTCTTCGTCCTGTTTGCTGTCTGTATCGTTTTCGCTTGCAGGTTCGTCGGCAGTTTTTTCTTCGCTGTCGGTTTTATTTTGTTCACCACTTTGAGTATTTTCAGCGGTTGCTGAGTTCTCGCTGTCTGCGGAAGCAGAATTGTCAGCTACAGAATTGTCAGCCGTCTGATTTGAAGCACTCTGATTTGTTTTGCTGACTGAGGAAGCAGTATCATTTTTTACATCGTCTTGGGTGTTTGAGCCTGCATTATTTGTGTTTGCACCATTTTTGTTTTGCGTTTGTGTGCTGTCGGATTTATTATCGGCTGTATTGTCTTTGCCGTTGTCTGTTTCAGCATCGCCGCTTGGGTCAGACTTATCATCTTCGTCAATCTGCGGAATGTCACCGTTAGAAACGATGTTAAACCTTACAAGGCTGGCAAAAATACTGTAATCACCGAGACCGAGCACGTTTACCTTTGCCGTGCCGACATTGATATTGTCCTCAAAAACAGCGGTGTAATCGGTGTTTTCGATTAAGTCCTTACCCTGCGCGCTGACACTCAGCTCAGGCTTGATTTCATAGCCGGTGTATTTCTGGTCAGCAATCGGTGCAACGGTAAAGGTGGTGTACGGTATAGCCTTTCTTTCTGCATAGGCTTGCGCATAGGAATCCTCCATACAGACTATTGAAAGGTTATCGCAGTTATCAAACGCAGTGTCCGCAATGCTTGTAACGGACTGAGCAATCAGAGCGGTTTCAAGGTTTGTGCAGTCTGCAAAAGCACCGTCCTCAATGCTTGTAATACTGTTGCCGACAACTATTGTTTCAAGAGTTTCATTGCCCTTGAATTCGTTTTCGGCAATATAAGCCTCAAGTTCATCCTTTGTGAAATAGAATTTTTTAAGATTATAGCAGTACTTAAATGCCTCAGGTGAAACGTACGTTACGCCTGTTAAATCTATACTTTCAAGAGCAGTGCAAGCGTAAAATGCATGAGCACCAATACTCTTTACGTTCGATAGATTTACGTACGACAAATTCTCGCATTCAGAAAAAGCGGAACCATTAATAACAGTGACCTTTTCAGGCATCACAATGCTTTTTAAATTCGTACGCGCAAATGCATCGTATCCGATAGTTTCAAGATTTTTTGGAAGTGTGATCTCCTCAAGCGCAGAGCCGTAAAATGTAGTCTCCAATACAGTAATACTATCAGGAAGGACTATTGATTTTATCGCGGTATCCATAAAGGTGCAATCTAATTTATATATTTCTGCATTTTCGGGGAATATAACGTTTTCAATATCCTTGCATTCCCAGAAGGTTGAAAAGAGCGTGTGAATTTTTATTCCCTCATCAAATACAATTGTATTAAAACCGGAGCAACAGTAAAATGCTTCTTCTTCAATTTCCGTAACCGAGCCGGGAATATTTATATTGATTATTGATTCGCACTGAAAAAAGGCTCTGTATGATATTTTTGTTAAGCTATCGGGAAGCACGATATTTTTTGTTGCTGCTGTTTGATTGAAAGCATTTTGCGCAATTTCCTTAACAGTTTCGGGCACTGCATAAGTATTATCCGGCTTTGCTACAGGATAGTAAATAAGAACTGTTTTATTCTTGTTATAAACAACGCCGTCTTGTGATGAATAATTCAGATTGCTGTCACTGACTTCAACCTCTTCTAACGCCGGATAGTAGCGATAAAGTTTTGGTCTACTCTCATCAATCAGCGTGCTTTCTAAACCCATTACGCCTGCACCGAATTTAATATATTTTACATTGTTTTTTGGCTGAACGAATCTATTGGAAACGCTGATAACTGAGTCAGGGAAAACAATACTTTCAAAATCGCCGACGCCAAGAGCATAGTACCCAACGGAAATAAGACCCTCATTAAGTTTAATGCTTGTAAATCCAGTGGCGTAAAAAGCATAGTCTTTTATTGCCTTAACGCTGCCCGGTATAACAAGCTCATCTGTCAGCTTGTTATTGTACGCAAAGGCATAGCTTCCGATAGATGTGAGGTTTTCAGGCAAATACGGCATAAGCTCCAAACCGCAGTCCCTGAATGCGTTGTTACCTATAATTTCAAGCTTGCTTGGAAGCTGAATACTGTTGACGGATATATCGGCAAACGCATCATTGCCGATTATTGTAACAGGAAGATTTTCAATTTCGTTTGGAATAACTATATTTGTGTCATTTCCCGTATAGCCGGTAATGGCAACGTGGTCGTTGATTACGCTGTACTTAAAGCCGTTAGCTTCCTTTATTTCTCTTTCTGTAACGATTTGGTCAAGGCTGTCGCATCCGTCAAACGCATCTTCTCCTATAACGTATACGTTATCAAGATTTATACTTTTAAGTGATTTGCAGTTCTGAAATGCGTAAGCCCCGATTTCAGTTACGGTTTCGGGAAGAATTACTTCTTCAAGGGCGGTGCAGTCTTCAAAGACATACCATTCTATTGAGCTTAAATTAGTTGAGCTTAAGTTTATACTTTTAAGCGTTTTATTTCCCTTAAAAATACTTTCAGCGATATGACTTAGATTCGGGCAATTGCTCAAATCAAGCGTTTCAAATTTAGCATTGGAGAAGCCGCAGTATATATCTTTAACTCCGTTATTTTTTCCGGTGTTGATCGTTTTCAGAGAGTTGCAGCCGCTGAACAGATTGGTGCCCCACATAGTAAGCTGCGAGTTATCCTCAAACGTAACCTCTTCAAGCTTATCACAGGCAGAAAATACTTTTGAAGAGCGGTTGACTGATGTAGGGCGGCTTGAATCATATTCATTTCCGAGCGTTGTTACGGAATTTGGTATGAAAACTTTTTTTAAAGATTTACACCCTGAAAAGGCATACTCCAAAATTGTTTTGCAGTTTGAAGGCGTTTCAAATGAAAGTGACGTTATCCCACAATTTGCAAAGGCATAATCTTCTATCCTTTCAACAGATTTTGGAAGAACAAGCTCGCAATCTCCTAAAGCATATCGAAATGCACTTGATTCAATAGTTTTAAGGCTGCTGTTTTCAGCAAATTCGATATTGTTGATAGTTGTGTCGCAAAAAGCTTCAAAACAAATTTTTTCAACAGTACTGCTGATATGAAGTGTATCAATATTTGTATACCGTTCAAAAGCATTTTCGGAAATTACCCTTACACCTTCGGGTATATTTACATCCGTGAATTCTTCACTGCTATTAACCCTGTATAAAAGACATTGCATATCCTTGCTGTAAAGGGTATTATCAGTAGCCATTACGTATGGGTTTTCCTCGTCAACTGTGAGTGAGTCTAACTTACAGTTGACAAACGGACTCCAGGACTCTTCTTCAAGATTATATAATTCAGCAGTTACTTCCTCTGAATAATTATATTGCGGGTCTGCCGGAATGACATTTTTTCCGATTTCAACCGAGCCGATTCCGTCACAATTTTTAAATGCACCATATGCTAAATATTTAAGACTTTCGGGTAGCTTTAATTCACAATTCAGCTTACCTGTAAATGCATAGACTCCTATACCGAGCAAACCCTCTGGGAAATTGATAGAATTGATTGTTGTACCAGGAAAAGCATTGTATCCTATAGCCTTTAGTGTTGAAGGCAAAACCACGTCCACTTTGCTGTTTGTAAAGGTTCGGGTTCCTATGTATTCAAGGCCCTCCGGGAAAACAACCTTTGTAACGTTTTTATTATTATAAAAGGTATTGCTAGCACTTTTAACAACGTAACCGTCTATAGTCTGAGGGATCTCAACCTCTGTTTTATTTCCCTTATAAGCGGTGATTTCAATATACGTTGCATCGTTATCTGAATAAACGATATTATATGTGTATTCGCCGCTTGTTGCAGCCAAAGCCGTCAGCGGCATTGATGTTAACAGCATTAAAAGTGCTAATACTGTGCTTATGATTTTAGTAAAATTCTTTTTCATTTTCTTCACCCCTCTATTGTGTAAGTTACCGATAAGGCACAGCCGTCATAAGCTATAACAACCATCACCGTATTATTTTCTGTGTTCTTAATCGTATTTACAGTGCAATCCTTAATCGGAATTTCCTTTTCACTGCTGTCCTTATACACAGCCTTGATTTTAATATCGTCCAGATGAATGTCGCTTTCCCTCTTCACCGTGAAAGAGGCATTATCGGGATAGACTGCGTAAATTGAGCTTATGTCCGAGCCTGAGCTTGTTTCGCTCTGCTCGGCGGCAATTCCAAGAGCTGATATTATATTGCCAAAGAAATCCTTTGCACTTTGTGCAATCGCAGGGTTTGTGTGAAGTATTGTCACTCCGCATAAAATAACTATAAGGCAGGCGGCAACAGCGGCTCTTGCCTGATTCATATGAGAGGCTTCGGCGTGCCTTTTGCAGTACTTAATTATCTGCTTTTCACTCAGAACAAGCCTTAACGCAGGTCGGCCACTCTGAAGCTCGTCAAGGGCGTTTATACATTCATCAATAAGCTCTGTATCCATATTATCGCCCTTTTCAATTTCTTCGTCAATAACTGCGTTTAAAAATTCTGCAAGCTCATTTTTTAAAGCTGACTCATCATAAATTTTATTCATCTCGCTGCGTGTTACCGTGATATTCATATCAGCTGCCTCCTTTCTTTTCATTTTCAAGTACCGGCTCAATAAGCCGTTTTATTTTTGCCCTCAGCCTTGAAGTGCGGTTTGCAACCGCCGCAGGCGCAATATCAAGTGCTTTTCCTATTTCCTTAAGTGAAAGACCTTCAACGTATTTTTGCTGATAAAGGAGCTGCTCGTCCTCACTTAAGCTTGAAATCAGGATTTCCTTAACCGCATCATAATCTATATCGGCGGCGTTTTCGTCAGGGATAAACACTTCGGTATTCTCTGCACTTTCAAGGCTTGCGGTATGCTGTGCCTTTATTACGTATTCCTCTTTGGCACGGCGCACCATAATGTCGGCAGTTCTGTAGAGAAACGCTCTGGGATTTTGAAATTCTTCGCCGTTCAGAAGCCGTTTGTAATAAACACAAAAGGCTTCCTGAACACAGTCATCTGCCTCATCTGCCGCATCGCCAAGCCTTACTCTGCAATATTTTGCGAGGCTTTTTCCGACAGCATTGTAGGCTTCACTCAGCTTTGCGTTTGCAAGCTGCCTTGACTCTCTGCCCATAGCGCTCCTCCTTTCGTTTATGAGTGAAATCTGTACGGCTGATTTATCAGCAGAGCAGATATGGTAATTACCTTCTCGTTAAGTAGTCGGCAAAAACAAAAAATATGTCGCAAAAAATTTTGTTAATATTATTTTGCAGGAATTCCTAATTATAATTCTAAATATAAAGTGCCGAATTTTCAACGAAATTCGGCACTTTTTTGGCGTCCCCGGCGGGATTCGAACCCACGGCCTTTCGCTTAGGAGGCGAACGCTCTATCCTGCTGAGCTACGGAGACATTATTCTGTTATGAAAATACAGTAAAACTATTATAACTATACTTTTATCTGTTGTCAATACGTATCAAGGGTGGGAATTTTCAACAAATCACTATGAATACCACTCGCTGCTGTTTGACGGAAACTTGCCTACAGGAAGCATAAAGGTGGCAAAATTCTTTATGTGTGCGATCGTATTTCTGTAATTGCTTTTTGCAATGATGAAGTCGCAAGACAGGTTATAGTTGTCGCCGAAGGTCACATTGTTGTAACTCCAACGGTTGATAAAAGCAACAAAATCGGAATGATGAATAAGTCTTCTTGCGATCGCCTTCTCTTTTGATTTTTCAAGCATTTTCTTGGGCGCTGCATTCATATCAAAGAGCCTGCCGAGTGGCGCAGTGCAGATAATGAAAACATCGTTTTGCTTTGCGATCTCTTTCAGGTGAGTTATGAATTTACTCTCATTGCCTTCGCTGTGCAGGTGATAGGCGGTATCAACAACAAGAAAATCGGCGTTATTATTTGCGAGAAGCCCGTTAATTTTATTGTAATCGTAAATATCCTCAAACATATAATGCAGTCTGCCGTGATGGTCAATGAATTTAGTGTTATCAAAATGAGTAACAGCATCTGCCATTCTTTGTGGCATATCGTTAGAAAGGAATATCCCTTTCAGCTTTTTGTCATAGGAAAAGTGTGCTGTTAAATCTATGGCAAGCTTTGTTTTGCCCATTGCCGGCATACCGAAAAAGGTATACACCTCGCCTCGTCTGATGCGCATTTCTTTGAATAAAGGTTTATAGTTCGTCTGTCTGTTCATTCCTTTTCTCCTTTCGCTCCTCTTTCATCTCAATAAACAGCTCCTTTGCCCTTTGCGGTATTATACGCATACTGATGGTCATTACGCAAAGGCAAATCAAATACAGCGGATACTGCACCACCGCATAGTGAGAGTCAACAATAAAGATAAACAGCGGTATGCGAATCCATAGCTGATGAATTTCAAACATCCCATTCATCACAAATTCATCAACAGACTTTGCGAAAAGCAACACTGCAACAATACCGATAATTTTAATCGCTGAAAACAATAAATCCACCACCTCTTGTACTCATTATACAAAAGATGATGGACAGTATTTGGGTAGTATTCCACTATTTTTATTTGCTTTTATGCGTATGCTACTTTATGAACTTCTACCAGTCCTCGTTTTAAAGGAGAAATTTCAAATTTATCATATTCAAAAGTGGCAAAGTTGAATTCATCAAATGTAAACTCATCAATATGGAGTTGCTCAACTATAAACTCGTCATATTCAAAAATATCCATACCTAATTCTTTCAGAATTTCATCCGACAGTGTATAGTCCTGCTCAACAAGTCCGAAAAATGTAAATCCTGATTCTACACAAAGCGACATCAATATTTTTTTACCGGAATCAAAAACGAAGTTTCCTATCAGTCCACCAATAAAACTGCCAAGCATATAGGCAAACGCAGACAATGGTTCAAGTAAAGGAATGGCTAAGGCGATGCTTGAAAGCAACATACCTGTTCCTGTAGAAAATCCTGTTACTATGTATAACCTACAGATTTCTTCTACCATTTCGGTTTTATCAATTTTGCCGGATATACATTTTATAGATGCTTCTATTGTTCCGATAGAAATAACAACTAATGCAGATATAAGCGATGGGTCAACATTTGCGAGTTCAGCTCCGAATTTTTCAGCTTTGCAACAGGATACCAAAGCAGATGTTATTGAGCCGTTTATAAAGCCTTTAGCACTTCCTGATAAACTATTATATCCCAATTCTGCAAATTGCTTCGAGTCTATTTCTCCTTCGTTAATCAGCATTGAAATGCCATTCAGGATAACAGGAGCTATTGACAGCACTAATGATATGACAGCAGCGTTTAATCCGGCATTGATTGCCTGCTTAGCTATCTGACTATTTGTTACCATCTCGCTGAAAGATATACCAAGCTCGTCTTCACAGAATTTTATAAGTTCTTCTTCGTTCCCATTTTTTGCCATCTTTGTAATTTTTATGATATCATCGTGTGATATAGAAACAGATGAATCTTTTCCGTTTATTATTTTATCACTCAAAGTATTTAAAACTTCCTGATATCTTGCTGCCTGTTCATAATTCTGAACTGCATTGGCTTTTTCTATTCTTTTATTTAATAAATCAATTGCTTTATCCAATTGGTCTTTTGTGATTATTTTTCCCTGCCCATTATATAAAGACATATGCTCATTTTTAATATCAATTCCGTTTTTTTTGTAATACTCTTCCTTGCTTATGAAAGATTTACCGTTTTTCTCTGCATTTGCTTTAAGCCTCATATATCTTTCGTATGGAGTTTCAGAAACAGCTCTATATGCCTTCCCTGCAGTTGCATAGGATTTAAGTTGATATCCTTGTTCATTTGTAATAACATCTGCAGAACCTAACGTATTAACTTTTGGAGTGGTAGCTGATGCACCATGATTATTTAGTATGGAATTAAGATTATACGTAGCCTTATGCCAAGTTTCAAAATTAAATCCTTGTTGTTTGTCTAATGGCAAATCAGAATTTATCGTAGAATTAATAAATTCTTCAATCATATTTAATTTTTTAGAATCAAAATCGTTTATCCATTGATTAGTGTGAATCTCTCCAGTAATCGCGGCCACGTTTTCACTTACAAACTGAAAACCTTTTTTAAAATCATCCATTTATTAATCAAGCTCCATGAATTTTGAAAGTGAATTAGAATAGAATTCTAAAATTGCGAAGCGATAAATTTGATCTTTTATTTCGTTTTTATTTTTTGCTCTATTTACACCACTTACAACTGAACCAATAATCACTTTATCCAAAATTCCTATTGGAAATGCTATTGCTCCGCCAATAATTGCTTTCGCTGTTTTTTCTGAAATTTGGGGTGCTTTTTCGCCGTTGAACTCATTTAATTCAACTTCTTCTTTTGTTATTTTCCCTTTTACCTGTTTGCCGAAATTAACAAGTTTATTAGCGCCTTTAGAGGCATTAAATAATCCTTTATTTAATGTGTTTGCAAATTCCTTAAGTTCTAGGCTTTGTTCATCTTTTTTGGTTGATTTTGTTGGCTTAGCCATTTTGCGTACAAGCAATTCAAGGTCTCTAACACTTAATTTCTTGGTTATGCAAAGATGAGCAAGCTCAATAAGTTTTTTT
>JAFLSA010000002.1 GCA_022511185.1 Eubacterium sp. | reverse complement strand
CAGTTGTTATCAAACAATGTGTTGTTGCACATATCAAAAGAACTTTTTCCGAGCCAGATAATAATATCGGGATTAATAATGCTTATTTCCTTTTTGATGTATTCTTTGTACTCATTGCAATAATTCTTTAAATGATCTTCTATATTGCCTTTTCCGCCACGTTTATTTAAATTCATAAATGCAATTTTTTTAGCATTTACCCAACCGTTTTCTACGGGAAATGCATTTTTGTGTGGTTCTAACATGGCAGGATAGATGACTTCACATATCCTTTGCCTTAATTTACCCGTCCAATCATCGTGATGTTCATCGAAATAATTGTTAAAATCAGATATTTGTGATGTTACAAGAGGAAACTCTTTACCCTTTTTCCAATCTTCTATATCTTTTTTGTTATCGATATTTGGTTCATTTCCAATAAAAAGAACCTTTATTTTTTCTTTTTCAAACTGTTCTTCACAGATTATTCCATCCTTGCAAAAAGAATTAAAACGAACTATCTTTGCATCTTTTAGCATCGTTTTATCCAAAGTTTCTTTTGGCTCATTAATCTGTTCTTGTTGCCATTCTTCAAAAAGCCTTTCAAGCTGTTCGGTTTTTGTTTTTTTGTTCATAATCATTCTCCTTTATATTTCTCTGCTGCTTGCATTATATCTTTTTTCACATTTTCAACAAGTGAAGGCGGGGAAGTGACTTTAATCTGCAAAGCGTACAGCAATGCCCAAAAGCGCATATCCTGTTCGTTCACTGTTACTTTAACTGTGACCTTATCCTCCGTTTCATTTGAGAAAACTACGTCATTTCCGAAAAAGTCAATAATATCACTGATGATATATTTTTCTGCGATAAACTCGGCTCTGACAGTATCACCTGTAAACATATAAATATGCTCTGCCATATGCTTTGAAAGGTCAAAACCGTTCTCAGCACCCTTGACATCACGCACAGGCTTTGTTGGAGTGTCAAGAAGCTCTATATCGGTAATCCTGTCAACTCTGTAATTTGACAAATTATCATATTTATCATAGTTGCAAATCAGATAGTATCTGCCGTCCGTGGCAACAATCTGATACGGATTGATTATGTATTCTCTTTGATTGCCGTTATGGTCTAAACGATTATGCAGTTTTTTGTCCGTACCATATTCAGCATAATGAAACTTAACCTGTTTTTCCTTGCTGATAGCCTCGTCAAGAATATCAATTGTATAGAATAACTGCTTGTTGGCATGCTTGTTCTCCGGCAGAGTGCGGATATGCTTAACCTTTGATTCGAAATACTTATTGGATAGACTTTCTAACTTTTTGATTAAATCCTTGCATTGACTGTATGGAATATGCTTTGAAAACAGAATACTGTCAATAAGCAGGCGAAGCTCGGCATCTGAAAAATCACGCTCAAGATAAAAATCAGACAGCATATAGCTTTCCTCGAGCTCGCCTGTAACCTTATTAGGCACCATACGGACAGACTCGCTGTATTCGATAGGGTAGCCGAACTCAAGAAGATTTGACAGATTGCGCTTAACAGATTTTCTTTCAACTGTCATATTGTATTCATTCTTTAGAATTTCAGCGATTTCCCTTTGCGAAAGTCTGTGGTCTTCATCAGTATATCTTTTGAGAATGTCAAGAATGTTGATTATGATTTGTTTTTTGTTTGCCATATTATTCACCTCAAATTCATCTTACAGCTTTTGAGAAGATAATACAATATCTTATGGGACAAAAATTACTCATAACTATCTATTTTTTATATAATTTACATTTTATCTTTCGCATTCCCAACTAATGCAGTTTAGCACACCGCCTTGCTCAGCGATTTCGTTGATATTGATTGGTACAATCATTTTTTCAAAAATATTTTCAGCAGTGACGATTGCTTCGTTATCTGTGTCAGAATCAAATACAGGCAAAAACAGATGCTTCTCAGTTTCTAAAAAATTCAGATAACATCCGACGGCACTGTCGCCTTTTGAATCAAAATACGGAAAATCGTAAACCTCAATCCCGTGATTACGCAAAGTTGTTTTGATATGCGCCTCCAGTCCGAAAAGCGAATGAGATACATTGCCAACAGCGGTACCCTCGTCTATAAATCGAACCATACCGTCAGCGTGACCGGTCATATCAGAGCGAAGTGATGGGATGATAATTACCTGTGCTTCCAAGAGCTGTTCTAACTCCCGCACCAACTCGGCAGAGGAATAATTATTGTTTCCCCAAAACACCCGATCGCTGATAACAGCTTTCGTTTTTGATGGTGAGAACACCACGTTACCGCCGTCGAGGTTTATATCAGAATAGATAATGTTATCCAAAGATAATTGACTGCTGATGTCCTTACCAAAATCGGTTTTTAAGTCGGGGTAATCGTCAAGATAACTCGGCTCATATCGGAATGATACATATTTGCCCGATTTCGTTATCACAGGCATAAAATCCCGAAGCCAGATATCTTTGGTGTTGTCGATAAAGTCATACTGTATACCATTAGAATCTAATGCGGCGAACACTCTGTCCGCCGCTGATTTATATATTTTGTTTGTTTTTAAGAGAGAAGAAAAGTAAAGCATATTATTTATTAAACACCTTTTCAAATTCGGTCTTGCTTCCATTTGGATATAGTTCTCTACGAAGTTTGTCGAGTTCTTTTATTCTCGTATTAGGATGGAGCAATTTATATTCTTTTAGATATTCAATTACCGCTCGGTCACCCCCGTATCCTGTTGCAAAACCATGCTGTGAAGAAGTATGCTCTTTTAATTCAATAAAAGAAGAAATCAATAAATCGTTATACAAATTTTGTTCTTCTTTACTGAAATCCGGTCGTTCAGCAATTGTCTTTAAACCGTTTCTTATCGTCTTGAACACGATAGTATTATTTGGAGATTCTTTTTCAAATAAAACCATTTTGTCGTAATCATCGGTTATTCCATGCTTTTTGAGAATTTTTGCCACATCATATTGTTTGACGAACGGATATTCCACTTTATTGTCAATTAAAATTCGCGATCTTTTTATCAAAAACGAAAATGCATATTCTTCGCTATTAGATAAAACGATGTCAACTCCTGAAAAGCCTTTATGGATATATAATTTTCCAAAACGATCTCGTTGGCTCGGTCCATAGCATATTCCGTTTTCCAACACTTTCCGATGAATGAATTTGTCTTCAAAAACATTTTTTTTGAAAAAATATGGCTCTACTCGTAAAGGTTCAATAGTAATATTATTTACTCTTATTTCGTACTTTGTAAGTAATTCGGCACCTATTTCCTGCAGCTTTTTTATTCGTTGAGATCTGCTGGTTTCATCACTTCCTTTAATATCAATGAGTTCACTAACCTTTTTTTCCAATGTTGTCATTTTAAATTTCTCCTTTTTAATCCCAAATTCTTAGTATCACAACCGGACCGCCGTCATCGTAGATTTTCTGATCGCCTACGGTGATAGAACACGGCTCATACGGTGCAACGGCTATCTTTTCAACTGCCTCTCTGCTTGCTAATTCTTCCACAAGCTCTTTTGTTGATACATTTTTCAAATCCATAGTAAAACTCCTTTGATTCATAATTTTTTTATAGCTTACTCGGCTTGGAAGGCCTTCCTTTTTCCCAACCAAGCCTGTTATTGCGCCACTTTATACGTAACCATGCGTATGCTCTGTACCATTTTACCGCCTCTTTGTAGTTATTGAACGATTTATAATGTGCTCCTAACCGATAAACCGCAGATTCGCATCCAAGTGCCGCAGCTTTTTCCAACCAATAGAATGCCTTTTTAAAATCCCGCTCCACACCACTGCCGAAATAATAATGATTTCCCAATTTTCCCATCGCTTCTATATCTCCGTTTTCGGCCGCTTTTTGAGCCCAATAGGCGCATTCTTCTTCATCCGGTTTTATTCTGCCATATCCCAAGTCATATAAATCCATTAAGTATTTTTGTGAATCGACGTCTCCGCTTTCGGCCGCATCCGTTAAACAATCAAGTATTTCGGGTGTTATTTTCCCGTAAAGGATATCATCAAGAGCCTCGTCAATATCATACTCTTCTTCAAGAGCCTTTTCAAGAGCCTTGTGCGCTGCATCTCCGACAGGGTCAGGATTGTTTATTAAATCTTCGCTGATATTTTTTTCAGCTTTTTCATACCACTGAATTGCTCGCTGATAGCTTTTTTGGATGCCGTATCCGTTTTCGTAGCACTTGCCGAGCATATACCGTGCATCTGTCTGTACCGTAGTATAGTCTTGCCTCGCCAGCTTCTTAAACAACGCAAATGCTTTTTTGAGTGCAGTTTTTTGCTCGCTTTTTAAAAGAACACTTGCAAGGTCAAACTCGGCATTAGCATCGTTTAAATCAGTGGCACGGTGCCACGTATCAATAAGACTTTGCAATTCAGGCGAATAAGTTATCATTTCATCCAAATTCTTATCCCTCCAATAAATTTTTGTTTGGTAAGGCCATTGTAGCACGCCTTTTATTAAAACCTTAATTAATAAAAAATATTAATTATAAAAATCGGGACAGTCCGTTTTTTCTCCCTATTCCTTCGTTTTGAGCGCACAAGTTGAAAATTTAATGAACAAATGTTATAATGCTAATAAAATCGGAAGAAATAATGAAAATTTAAATAGGAGAAAATAGAAATGTATAAGGATACTAAAAACATAAACCATCGAAATGAAACTGAATATTTGGAAAACATTAAATTATTAAGTAAAGCAATTAAAGATGATGCGATGAAGAAAGGATCATTAAAGGAATTTTTATTGGAGGGTGCTACTCAAAAATATAATCAGCATCATCCAAAACATAAAAAATGCACATATGTCAGTAAAGATAAGGATCATATTCGTGTCACGGAAAAACGAATTTGTCGATGTATGTATTATTATAATGTTCTTGACGATAAACAAACGCTCAAATGCAAGAAATGTAACTTTATAGATCGTTGGAAAAATAATAGTGACTATGAAATACTCGATTACGAAGTACCTATGGAAGAAGTTTGGGATAAAGTCGGCGGATTTGATTTGCTGATAAAAAATAATAAAGACAACATCATTTATGCTGTTGAACTGAAGCCTGAAAAAAGCAAAGAAACTTTAGTACGCATGGTGGCTGAGATTTTAACTTATTCAGAAATCTCAAATTATCAAGTTAGAAATTACGGAAAGATTGTTCCGGCAATTTGCTTTTTCAAAGGAAGTAAACAATGGAATGACTATGAAAAATTTAAAAATAATCCAGATTTTAAAATTTTAACGGAATGTGTTCAGTTTTTCTGTATCACTCATACCGACTCCACTTTTGAAATTTGTAAAATGAATTCTTTATTGTAATTCGGTAAATATTCAAAACGGACTATATGCGATTTTGCATATAGTCCGTTTTTTTACCCTGCTATTTCGGCTTTTAGCGCACAAGTAGAGAATTTTCAGATGCTTGTGCTATAATGCTATTACATTTATATTAACAGGAGAGGTTTTATGAAAATCACAATTCATCGTGGAACGCATCAGATTGGCGGATGTGTGACCGAAATTTCATCAGGAAATGACAAGGTATTTATTGACTTCGGTGAGGATTTGCCGGGCAATGTTTCCGAAAAATCTATAAAGCCGATTGCTGGTCTTACCGAATCTGACAGTTCAAACAGTGCCCTATTCTTTACTCATTATCACGGCGATCACGTGGGCAGACTTAAAGATGTAAAAGCTGAAATTCCTATTTATATGGGCAAAACCGCAAAAGCACTTTATAAAACTTATGCAGCGCGTACAAAAAGTGAAATCATTGAAAAAATTGATGCAATCCGTACATTTTCACCCTTGCAAAAAATAACTGTCGGCAACATTACAGTTACGCCCTTAATGATAGATCATTCTGCTTTTGACGCATATATGTTCATCATTGATGCTGACGGCAAGAGGGTTTTGCACACAGGTGATTTTCGTTTGCACGGATTTCGTGGAAATAAAACACTTCCAATGCTACAAAAATATGCCATAGATATTGATATTATTATATGCGAGGCAACTAATCTTTCAAGAGAAGATACCAAAATTATTACCGAACGTGATTTGCAAAATGAAGCAAGAAAAATTATGCAGGAAAACAAATACGTTTTCGTTCTCTGCTCGAGCACTAACATTGATCGTATAGGTGCATTTTATCACGCTAAACCCCGCGGTAGACTATTTATATGTGACGAATATCAGAAGTTACAGCTTGAAGCAGTGCGAAAGAATCATAGCGAATATAGTAAACTTTATAACTTTTCTCACGTTCTCTACTATGATTCTAATCTTGACGAACGAATGGAAAAACAAGGTTTTTGTATGATTATCAGACAAGGCAAAATGTTTGAACAGCTATTGAAAAAATACAAGGGCAGAAGTAAGGTTATCTATTCTATGTGGAGCGGATATCTCAAAGGTGAAACAAGGAATAAAGAGCTTGCCGAGTTTCTTAAAGATTACGAGCTAACCTTTCTTCACACAAGCGGTCACGCTTCAACACAGGATTTAGTAGAATTTTATAACACAGTTAAACCAAAAACAGGTCTTATCCCTATTCACGGAGAAATGCCTGAAAAGTTTTCTGAGTTTATGCCAAACGGAAATATTATAGTGCTTAATGATGAGGAAGAATTATTTTTATAATTAAAAATTGGAGGAATATAAATGAAAAACAAAGAAGAGAAGTCAAAATTCATTACAGAAACACCGCTTTATGCAGAAGGCAGAGAAGTTATTTTCGGCTCTGCTATTGATGAAACACCAGTGCCGATTTCAAAGCTGCAGGAGGACGATAGCGCAATAACTGTATGGGGCGATATATTTAATATTGATGTAAGGAATACCTTAAAGGGAGATTTGAAAATTCTGAATTTCGGTGTAACAGATTACACCTCTTCTGTATTAGTTAAAATTACAGGAAAATCAGATGAGATTGACAAAATAATTGAAAAAATAATGTCTTCTGATACGCTCATTGTTAAGGGTAAATATTCATATGATGCCTATATGAACGAAAATATAATTTCTCCTGAAAGTATTGAAGCTGCTTTCAAAAAAGAAAGAATGGATAATGCACCTGAAAAACGAGTTGAGCTTCATATGCACACGTCATTTTCTGAGATGGACGGCATTTCATCTCCCAAAGCAATCATAAACCGTGCTGCTGAATGGGGTCACAAGGCTGTTGCAATAACAGACCACGGAGTTGTGCAGGGTCTTCTCGAAGCATACAGAGCAGCAAAAATGGCAGGAATAAAGCTTATTCTCGGAATGGAAGGATATCTTGTTGACGACAGTATATATCCTGATTATATGAATATGAGGATTAAAGATTTCCGACGTTACCATATTACTCTCCTTGTAAAAGAGGACACTTCATTTGACGAGTCTATTCCTAAAGAAAAACGCAAATACGGAAGAAAAAATCTTTATGAGCTTATAAGTTATTCTAATATAAAGACATATAAAGGTAAGCCCCTTATTCCGAAATCACTTCTTTCACAAAAGCGTGACAGTATGCTTATAGGCTCTGCCTGTGAAAAGGGTGAACTTTACCGGGCAATACTTGAGGAGAAGTCAGATGAAGAGCTTGAGAAAATTGCTTCATTTTATGATTATCTTGAAATTCAGCCGAACGGCAACAATGCCTTTATGATTAATTCCAAGTGTGAGATCCACAAAAATATCAACAGTGAAGAGGATTTAATCAATATAAATAAGAAAATCATTGCTGTTTCAGACAAGCTTGGCAAGCCTGTTGTTGCTACGGGCGACGTTCATTTTCTTGATGAAAATGATGCAAAAATCCGTGCAATTATTATGAGTTCAAAAGGTTTTGAAGATGCCGATAATCAACCTCCGCTTCATTTCAAAACAACAGACGAAATGCTTGAGGATTTTGCTTGGGCAGGGGATAGAGCAAAGGAATTTGTTATCGACAATCCAAACAAAATTGCAGATATGATTCAGGATAACATTCCCCCTATTCCGTCTGGAATATTTCTTCCGCATATTGACGGTGCTGATGAAGAACTCGTCGAAAAATGCTGGTCAACTGCAAAGAACCTTTACGGCGATCCTGTGCCGAAATATGTTTCTGACAGATTACAGCGCGAGCTTGATTTGATTATTGATCACGATTTTAGTATGCATTATGTTATTGCAAAGTGCCTTGTTGAAGAGAGCGAGAAAAACGGCTACCACGTTGGCTCAAGAGGATCGGTCGGCGCTTCGCTTGTTGCATATTTCAGTGGTATATCAGAGGTGAATCCGCTTGCGCCTCATTATTACTGCAAGGAATGTAAGCACAGTGAATTTTTCCTTGAGGGTGAGTATGGCTCAGGCTTTGATTTGCCTGAAAAAGAATGTCCGAATTGCCATACCAAAATGGCGAGAGACGGACACGAAATACCGTATGAAACATTCCTTGGCTTTGACGGAGACAAAGAGCCTGATATAGATCTGAATTTCTCAGGCGAATATCAGTCAAGCGCTCACGAGCATACTGCTGAAATATTCGGTAAAGACCACGTGTTTTATGCAGGCACGATAGCAACGGTTGCAGATAAAACAGCACACATCTATGTTATGAAATATCTTGAAGAGCGTGGACTTGCTGATGATACTCCAAGGGCTGAAATTGACAGACTGGCAGAGGGCTGTAGAGGCATTAAACGCACTACCGGTATGCATCCAGGTGGAATGATTGTTATTCCTGATAAATATACAGTTGAGGATTTTACGCCAATTCAATACCCTGCAAATGATGAAACAAGAGGTGCGCTCACAACACATTTTGATTTTAGAAATGCACTTCACGATACAGTTTTAAAGCTTGATATATTAGGCCACGATACTCCGACTATGTATAAATACCTTGAAGAATTAACAGGTATTTCTGTTATGGATATTGATTTATGTGATTCAAAAATTTATCAGTTATTCACTTCTACTGAACCTATCGGGGTTAAGCCTGATGATATTGACTGCGAGACGGGTACTCTTGCTCTTCCTGAAATGGGTACACCTTTTGTAATTGATATGCTAACCAAAACTAAGCCTAAAAACTTTACTGATTTACTTAAAGTATCAGGTTTGTCACACGGTACTGATGTTTGGTTTAACAATGCACAGGAGCTTATCGAAAACGGAATATGTACGGTTTCAGATACTGTCGCCTTGCGTGATGATATTATGACTTATCTTATTCACAAGAGTAAGGATTACGAGAAAAGAACAGGCGAGAAATCACCACTCAGCAGGCTTGATTGCTTTAGAATTATGGAATACACTCGCAAAGGCAAGGCCGACTATGGCTTATCACAATATGAAGAAGCAATGAGAGAAATCGGCGTTCCTGAGTGGTATATTGATTCCTGCAAGAAAATTAGATATATGTTCCCAAAGGCTCATTCAGTGTCTTACATTATGTCTGCTCTCCGCCTTGCGTGGTATAAAATTTATTATCCTACAGAGTTTTATGCCGCTTATTTTACCGTAAGAGATGAAGAAATTGATATTGACACGGCAATGCAAGGTAAGGAAGCTGTTAAAGAAAAACTTAACGATTATATTAACAAGAAAAAAGAAGGCTTGCCTACTACTCTTAAGGAGGAATCAGCCTATTATACAAACCGAATTATTATGGAAATGCTTGCAAGGGGTATTGAATTTTTACCTGTTAATGTACTTGAATCAGACAAACATATTTATAAAATTGAAAACGGCAAGATAAGGCTTCCTCTTTCTGTAACATATGGTGTCGACGAAAATATGCATAAATCACGTTAAAATGTAGGAGCTCCTGGAAATATACCTGATTATAATCGACATTGCATAGAAAAATTCACGAACGGAAGGTGCCAAAACAGGCGAGAACATCAAGTTCTCGCCTGTTTTCTTAACATTTATATTATTGTTTTACATGTAATATAGACGTGATCATCGCCCACTATAGAATTCGTATTCAATAAAATTTCGGTCACGCTTATGCACATTTTCGACGGTCTGAAGAACCGCAAGTTTGCGGTTCTTCAATATGATTATTTAAATTAAGAATTAAAGCGATTTAAGATTAGATAATAATTGATCTTTATCTTGGTTTTCCCAATTGATTATTTTTTTGCGGCGAAGCTGTTGATTGGATTACGTTTTTTTCATCCAAATCCACATTCCAGCAAAATTCCTCGCCGTTATAAGTAAATTCAATTTCTCTGCCCCACAAGAACATTTTGTAAAACGGACGATTTTTATCCGACACTTTGATGATCTTTGCGTCGTGAAGGTCTATTATTATTCCATTTTTTCAATCTATCTTTGCCTATATGTTTTAGTAAATCTATTATGGCATTGGCCGCATCTATTTACAACGAAGACATGGATTTTTATTGGATACAACTGTTTCATTGACATAATTGATTATGCATTGTATAATTTTTTTGGTCACTCTTTGATAAGTCTTTGTCTAAATGAAAATCAGGTGGTAATTATGAAAGATAATAATTTAACACACGGAATTAAGCTCAAGGATAAGATTGGTTATGCAATGGGCGATATGGGCGGCCTTTTAACCTTTTCGCTCATCGGTGCTTTTCAGAATAAATTTTACACCGACGTACTGCACATCAACCCTGCAAAAATCGTGGTACTGATTCTTGTTGCAAGGCTTTGGGATGCCGTAAACGATCCTATATGGGGAGCATTTATTGACTCGAGAAAACCGACTCGCCACGGAAGATTCAGACCGTATATATTCTGGTTTTCAATACCGCTTGCAGTATCAGCGGTGCTTATGTTTACTGTTATACCGGGATTAAGCGAGGCAAAATATCTGCTGTTTGCATATATAACTTATATTTTTTACGGGATGATGTATACTGCCGTAAACATTCCTTACGGCTCGCTCGCATCGGTTGTTACAGATGATGAAAAAGAGCGTTCATCACTTTCAATGTGGAGGTCAATAGGTGCAGGTATTGGCGGACTTCCCAGCACAATACTTCTTCCTATGTTGGTTTACACAACAACGATAAGTGCAGACGGTACTAAGATTCAGACACTTAACTCAACTAAGCTTACAATAGGCGTTTTGATTTTATCTGTAATTTCTGTTGCAGTTTATTTTGGTCATTTTAAGCTTACCAAGGAACGCATTGCTCCTCTTAAAAATCAAAAGGGCGATTACAATGCTTTTAAAGCAATAGGCGACCTTATTAAAAACAGACCTTTTGTTATGCTTTGTCTTGCATCTATGCTTTTTATTGCATTTCAGTTTTACTATCAGTCAACATTTACGTATTTATTTGCCGATTATTATCACAATGCAGGCCTTTATTCAATGGTCACCATATGTACTTATCTGCCTATGGCAATCCTTATTCCGATTATGAATAAGCTTATTGACAAGTTCGGCAAAAAAGAGCTTTGTGCAGTCGGTATGGCGTTTGCCGCTGCAGCAAACCTTGTTCTATTCTTCATAAAAACCGATAGTCCGTACGTATTTTTGGCACTTACTTTTCTCTCAGGCTTAGGTCAGACCTTCCTCGTGTTAGAGATTTGGGCACTTGTTATGGACGTTATTGATTATCACGAAATAAGAACTCACCGCCGTGAAGAGGGTACTGCATATGCGTTTGTTTCCTTCACACGAAAGCTGGGGCAAACACTTGCAGGTGTTGGACTCAACGCACTTTTAGCGCTTATAAATTACAACAGTGAGGCATCTGAAAACGGTTTGGCTTTACCTGAAGAAGTGCTTGATAAATTGTATGATATATCAACACTTGTGCCTGCAATCGCGTTGGCACTTGCAGCGGTCGTTTTAGCGTTTGGTTATAATCTTTCCAAGAAAAAGTTGTCAGCTCTTCATACTGAGCTTGAACAAATAAGGCAGAGCGAAGAATAATTCTCTGGGAGGGATTTTGTGAATTATATTGAATGTAATACTCCTTGCGGTACAATCAAGGGAATCGACTCGGAAAAATGTGTGGAGTTTCGCGGAATTCGCTATGCAAGGGCAGAGCGGTTTGAATATCCCGAGCAGATAAAGCATTGGGAAGGCGTTTATGATGGGACAGCGTTTGGTGCCTGTGCATATCAGCACCGAGCGTTTGACGACGATTCAAAGGTGAATGCTTTTTATCATAAGGAATTTCGAAAAGGACTTTCGTTTACATATAGTGAGGACTGCCTTTTTCTCAACATATGGGCGCCTAAAAATGCAGAAAACTGCCCCGTTCTTATTTATATTCACGGCGGCAGCTTTACAGGAGGAAGCTCAAATGAAGGTCATATCAGCGGTGTCGAGTTTGCACAAAACGGTATAATTATGGTTGCTCTCAATTACCGTTTAGGTCCGTTTGGCTTTTGCTCACATCCTGATTTAACTGATAAAAACGGAATTTGCGGAAACTTTGGCTTGTTTGACCAGACTGTGGCAATACAGTGGGTGAGAGATAATATTTCCGCATTCGGCGGTAATCCGGATAAAATTACTCTTATGGGACAGAGTGCAGGCGCAATGAGTGTTGATATCCACTTGTCAAATCCTATGGTGAAAGATTATATTTCGGGTGCGATTATGCTAAGTGGTTCAGGTCTGCAGAGATTTCTTCTGAAGCCGTTAATGCCCGAAAAAACTGTTTCATTCTGGGATACAGTTATGAAAAATGCAGGAGTCCAAACGGTAGCTCAGCTTAAAACTGTTGATCCAAAAACTCTTTATTACGCTTGGCTTGATGCCTGCAAGCAGTCAAAGTTCAGTATGCCTTATACTTTCCCTGTATACGACGGTAAGATTTTGCAAAAGGGCAGATTTTCTGCTGACACTATTGCAGATGTGCCGTATATTATCGGCTCAACCTGTACCGATATGATTCCTATTGTGCTTCAGGGTATTAATAAAAAATGGGGCAGATATGCTGAAAAAAATAATAAAAACAAATGCTATATCTACAACTTCACCCGCAGACTTCCGGGTGATGATAAAGGGGCATGGCATTCTGCAGATTTGCTCTACGCTTTTTCGACTCTTGATTTTAATTGGCGTCCGTTTGAAAAAATTGATTATGAAATATCAAATCAGCTTTCACAGGCAATTTGCGCTTTTGTAAAGAACGGTAATCCAAATTGTGATGCTATTCCGAATTGGCAGGCTGATTATAAAATGCCTATGCATTTTTGTGAAAAAACAGCCACGGCACCGTGGGATACGTTGAAAAATATTCACAGCACTTTTACAAGCAAAGGAATGGGTTAATGAGTAAATTTAATCATTTATTTGAACTGTCAAAAAATGCAGATAACCTTCTTCGGTATTCCTGCGGAAGTAATACGGCACGTATTGATTTTGTAAGTAAAAGCTGTATCCGTGTTGCAATTTATAAAAGTGAATACGATATATTACCCACTTTTTCTGTTAATCCTGATAACGTGTTTTCAAAAAAAGGCAGATGCAGATTAAGTACAGAGGGGTTTGATCTATATTCGCCTGAAATGAATTTGAGCGGTAATATTCACAGCTTTGTTTTGCCGGACGGAATAAGGATTGAACTTAATCCAAACAATTTCCTGTTGTCATATTATAAGGGCAATTCGCTTTTATTCTCCGACAGGTCACCGCTTGCCTATAATTTTGAAAATGAATTCGGCAAACAGACTTATCATTATGTTACCAGAATGAAAAATGAAAGAATTTTCGGTCTTGGTGATAAGGGCGGAGAGCTTAACAAAGCAGGCAGATCATTCAGAATTGAAACAACCGACTGTATGGGTTATGATGCAAAGGAGAGCGATCCGCTTTATAAGCATATACCGTTTTATATCTGTGAAAATTCTGTGGGCTGTTACGGAATATTTTATGATACTTCGGACACGTCATATTTTGACTTAGGCAAGGAAATAAATAATTATTACGAACCGTATAAGTATTTTAAAACAGAAGATAACTGCCTTGTTTATTACGTGTTTTTCGGCACGAAGCTTTCAATTCTGCAGCAGTTTGCAAGGCTTTGCGGCAAACAGCCTCTTCCGCCAAAATGGAGCTTTGATTACTGCGCAAGTACAATGGCTTATACCGATGCACCGAAATCACAGGAAAGAATGTATGAGTTTATTGAAAAGTTAAGGGAATATGACTTGTCCTGCGGTGGATTTTATCTTTCATCAGGATATACCTCTATCGGTAAGGGGCGCTACGTATTTAATTGGAATAAAGAAAAATTCCCTGATGCCGAAAAATTCATATCAGATTTTTCGGACAAGGGAATTGAAATTATACCGAATGTAAAACCTGCTTTTCTTGATAATCACCCTTTGTATAAAGAAATTGCAGACAAAGGCTTATTTATCAAGAATCCTGACGGTACTCCGTTTATAACAGAATTCTGGGACGGCTACGGAAGCTATCTCGATTTTACAAATGATGACGCTTTTGATTTTTGGCGAGGCAGGGTGACAGAAACACTGCTTGATTATGGTATCACTGCCACTTGGAATGACAATAACGAATTTGATATTAAGGACTCAGATGCACTTGCAGAGGGCTTTGACAACTTTGCAGTTAAAGCAAGCCGTATAAGACCGGTGCTTACGTATCTTATGGTGGCATCTTCATATCAGGCACAGATTGAAAAGAATCCCGAGTTGCGTCCTTTTTTATCAACAAGAAGCGGAAATATAGCCGTAAGGCGTTTTGCACAGACCTGGTCAGGTGATAACAGAACGGAGTTTTCCGATTTGCGTTACTGCCACAATATAGGCCTTACAATGTCGCTGTCAGGCCTCCATTTTTACGGGCACGATCTCGGTGGTTTCAGTGGCGATATGCCGTCAAGGGAGCTCCTCTTAAGATGGCTTCAGCACGGAATTTTTGAGCCGAGATTAACAATCCATTCGTGGAATTCTGACGGCTCTGCAACAATGCCGTGGAGCTACCCTGATATTATTCAGTCTGTGCGGGATTTGTTTGCTCAGAGAAAACAGCTTTTGCCTTATCTTTACAACTGTGCTTATAATGCAGCAGAAAATGAAATACCGATTAATGCCCCTGCATTTTTGTATTATGATGATGAAAAGCTTTATTCTCAAACAGACTCAATGATGCTTGGCAGAGATATTTACGTTTTTTTTGCATTTGATGAGGGTGTAAATAAAGTGCACGTATACCTTCCTAAAGGCGACGATTGGTACTTGGATGATAAAATATATCAAGGCGGACAGACCTTAGAATTGTCCATTGCGCCGACTGACAAAATGCCGTACTTTGTCCGCAGCGGTTGCGTTATTCCTACTGATGAAGAAGCATACGGCTTTAACAGTAAAGAAAAAATTGTGTTTACCGTTTATCCTTTGAAAGAAGGCTGCTTTGAAAGTGAGTTCTTTACCGATGACGGACGTAGCTTTGATTATCTTGACAATAATTGTGTGCGCTTAAAATTCACGGTTTTATGCGATGAAGACACTGTTACAGTCACCTTTAAAAACAAAGGTGATATGGATTTCAATCCGCAAATCTGCCTGAGCAAAGCAGACAAAAGAAAGCTTGTTATAAATAGAGAATAAGAATCAATTGTGGTTAAACAAAAGGATGCAAATCAAATTTGCATCCTTTTGTTTTTTTACTGTTTCAAATTTATCAATCCCATTATAGCACGCACAAAAATACATTCAATATTTGCCCTGATATTCCGACTCCTAAACACAAGTATTAAAGAGAGTGTGGGGCAATATTCTGCCGGTTTATGGCTAAATAAACAATATTTTTTATAAAGTAATTTATTTTAAACATTGATTTTCTTAATTATTTATAATATAATACAGTGATTAACTATATCGACAAAAATTCCGAATATGTCGAAAAATAAAATGATAGAGAAAAACACTTTCAGATACATAGAGCAAGTACGGGAGGAGTTAGTATGTGGAAAAAACATCGTATAAACAATCGTGTGATTTCACTGTTTCTGGCAATGGTGATGCTTTTAACAACAATAGGAGCTACCAACACCTTTGGCGTCACTGCAGATGCCGCTGAGGAGAAGTTGATAGTTCGTGACGATGCTTTGCATTTTATCATTCGCCACTGGCACACGGATTATGATGTGGAGGCCGCGTTGTCGAATGAAGATACACAGCTTGACGGCAACGATTATTTCGTTATTACCGAAGGGTATATTATGCCTAACCATAATGAAACTGATCCCGATAACCAGTTTGATATTTATCTGGTCAATCAGGATGACGGAGAACTCCTGCGAATTGTCAACACAACACAATCTCCCTATCTGGCCGGTTATAGTAAGTCGGAGGGTTCCGTAACACTTAACGTAAAGCCGCTGAGGGACCAATATGACGGCAATGATTTGGAGAAGTTCTGCGGCGTATCGTTGTCCGCAGGACGCAACGCGATTGAAGTCCAAGAAGATGGTGACGGCAATACGACTGCCATTAAGATTACATATTCCCAAGACGGCACCCCAACCCACCTGGTAAAAGCTCATATGTTTTACAGCAGCTGGAATAAAACCGTTTACGGTACAAGCGATAGGACAGTTTTTGACCCGGGTAACAAATACTTCGCAGAAGAAGACACTGCCGAAATATATGTTTATAAAGACAGTGCTGCTGATCATACTGCCGGCGAAATCGTTAAGTACATTAGTGCTGACGGCGAGAAAGCCTGCGAAACCTTAGAGGATTTGGATAAAGCAGGTGTGAGAGAAGAAGACGTTGAACTGGTTAAATTCTACAGCACCAACGAGGGTATGCATACTAATAAATCCCTTGTTCAGATTGACGGC
Organism: Eubacterium sp.; assembly: GCA_022511185.1. Lineage (GTDB taxonomy): Bacteria > Bacillota > Clostridia > Oscillospirales > Acutalibacteraceae > Eubacterium_R. Next base: position 45,780 of record JAFLSA010000002.1, on the reverse strand, counting down.
AGAACCTTCTTATTAGATCTTGAAGCGTGGTACATCGACGGTCACGCACCGCAAATCAGCTATATTCTGGACGCTTCGGGAAGTATGGCATTCACTTCCGATACTCCTACAAAAGTAAACATTTATGAGGTCATAGCGAACAAGATCGGCATCACACAGGAAACGGAATGTAATAATAGGGGCTGCGATGATGACTGCGACGAAAAAAACTGCAAGGGGGATGACTGCGAGGACGAGGATTGTCTGAATGCGTACTACAAGTATATTTATGTAAGCAAAGACAATAAGGTGTTTGAAAGCAATGACTCCAAGCGTGAAGAGCTGAAGGATTTCCTTATGCGCCTTGCAGACGACGAGGGTCTCCTTGATGAATTTATAACTATTATCAGCGATGAAATTTGTGATAAATTTCCGGAAGAACATGAGAAGTGCGGCGAATTTACAAAATCTGAATGGGATTACCTCTTCGGTAAAATCGGTGCTGTTCAAAAAGAGCAGCAGTCAGATGATTACGTCAGAACCGCATATCCGCAGCTGAATAAGCTGATTGGATATTATACCTTTACGCCACGCACTTCAAAGAAGCGGGCCGGTACGCATACGCTGTCGGGAACCGGTATTTCTGAAGTTACCGATATAAAAACCTTCGACGACGGTTACTTCACTGTCATAGGTCCCATCAATGCCAATCTCAACTTGGGCGGCGGTATGCGAAAGACAGCGAGTGGCGAAAATTGGAGTGAAACCGATGATATTAATGGCAAGACCGGTCATTTTGACCAGAATACCGGCCGTTATATATATCGCTCCATCAGTTTTGAAATCGTGAATGCATCTCCGGAGAATCCCTCCATAGTGACGATATATGCAAGTCAACCTACTCGTTGGTTGCAGCTTCTGAAAGAAGACCCCGAAACGGGCGCGGTAGACAATCGAGTTTGGGTCGATCATCCCGGCGGTAACGCAAGCACGCCGGTAAGAGCAGAAATTACAGAGCCGGGCACCTATTATCTTGGCAGTGCCAACAGCGGTATCCAGATCTATAGCCTAACAGTCGAGGACGGCAAGGAGGAAATAATTTACGAAGGCAACCCGATGGCAAACAGTGCGCCCGAACAGGAAGACGGTACTGCCACGTTGGTGGACCAGTCCGATTTCAGCAACGATTCTTTCGCCTTTACGGGCACGGGAGATAATATTCAAAACCTGAATGTCACCGATAAAGGTCTGGAAATCAGCAAGAGCAACGCTTCCGGTGTCCTGTTGGACGCTAAGCCCACGAGCAATACCTTTACCGTCTCCTTTACGGTGAATTCAGAGGGCGTCAACCAAACCGGTGGATTTGCTGACATCCTGTATGTCGGTCCTCAATCCGGTAATGTGTCGTCGAGTGCTTATTACCGCGCTTATCGTCGAGAACAGGGTTCCTCCGCCAGATTTTCCGGAGGTTCAGGCTATAATTTTAGTACTTCTAACAACCACCCGTCTCCTCGAGCCGCTACTACCCTCACGAATATCAATAACGTTTTTAATGGTAGTACGAATAGCCATTTGATTACGCTTGTCTTTGAAGAGGACAGGGTTATCTCCTATATGGACGGCGTAGTCGCAATCAATAATAGCAACAATGCCACGAATCCCAAAGCTCCTAACGACGGCACAAGGTCAGCGGATAATCCAAGCCCGAACGGCGGTGTGCAATTCAATACGGAAGACATCAACATCATTCTCGATGGCATTGTGGATGTCTACTCAGGCAACAACGGAAAAATTTATATCGATGATGTCTTTGTCTACGATACCGCGCTGAGCGGAGAAGATGTTGAGCAATTAGTTGCCTCCCATAACCAAAATAAACCTATCGACACTGTGACTGTTGGTGTCAACTGGAATAAAATTTTCATTAAGAACAATACCGCGCTCCGCGTTCTTCTCAATCCTTACAGCACCGCTCATACCCCTCTCGGCGTTGCCGCATACAACTATTTCGTGTATGACGGTAATATCAATACAAGAGAATACGCGCCTCTTGCATATTGGGAGGGAACTGTATACGCAGGAAATACCAATATGGCCACGGCAGGAAACAATATCATCGGTTCGCGTGCGAATACCGGAACGGGTGATTCCGCTGCCGGTTGGTACTATATGACTCACGGCTCCGTAGCAAATTTAGGAACCGCAAAGAGGTTAATGCCCACTGCCATCGCCAGCAATACCCCTGATAATAACATCGGCTACGACAATGCGGATAGGCCCGGCACCATAAAGAATACAACGAGCGACGGTACGGGGGAGAAATATGTTAACAGCTCACACTCCCAGATACCGTTTTATCTGGACGAAGACGGCAATCTTCGCTGCTTCTTCTCCGCCGGCACCGACAGTGGTATTCAGTGCTCGTACGTTTACGAGCTTGCTGACGCCCAATACGTCAAGACGGAGGCACTTCAGCGTGTATTGGCAAACTTTTCAACAAGGCTGAGTGAGCAGGCCCCTACCAGTAAGATTTCTGCCGTTAAATTCAGTAGCGACGTGTCGAATGCTGATTTGTCGAAAGAAGATAATGAGTTGTCGAAGCTTGTGCTTCTGGACTGGACGGATGATGCCGAAGAGATTGCCGGTATTATGTCTCAAAAGCGCGGTGAGGGCAGCAATATGGATAAGGGTATCACGGATCCCAAAAACCCGCAATCAACTCTGGGAACTGCGGACGGTTACGATTATAGTCCTACCGATGATACGTTCAAGCAATACAACTACGTTCTCACCGGCGGCACATATGCTGCCTCGGGCTTCACGGCGTATAATGAAATTCTGAAGGATAGGATTAATGATCCTGATGCGCCAAAGTTTGTCATTTTCTTTACCGACGGTTCTGACAATTCTATCCAAACAACCGGAACGCCGAGAAGTCTTGACCATACGTTTACCGATGAGGAAGGTAATACTTATTATATCAATCACTGCGATCCCGATGATACCACCTCTACCTACTATAGTAACGGTAAGCACGACCCCATCTGTGAGGCACAAGAGCTGAAAGACGAAGGATACACTATAATCTCCGTATATCTGCCATGCGGTCCCGCTGTAGATGAAAACAATGAGATCGATAAGAATAACTCTGAATACCAGAAGGCAAAGGCTTTCCTGACTACTGTTGCCGGTACAAGCGAGGAAGACGATAACGGTGAAGATTACTTCTTCGCTTCAAACGATCTTTCATTGATTGAGAAGCACTTCCAAAATTATATCCTTGCGCGAATTGTAGATAAGATGGAAGGCTACACCATTCAGGACTATATTGATCCACGCTTTGATTTGCTAAATGCAGATGGCACCTTGTGGCAGCTGCAGGCAGGCGGACAGGTGAATAGAATTCACGCTGACGGCACGTCTGACATCATTGACGTTACCAAGAATAATCCTGTAACAGAAAAACCATATGTATTCCACCTCTCCGGCGATACAACACCGGAAGCCAGAACGCCGTATCTGAAATATGACGTGGGTAAGGATATGTATTATCTGGAGTGGCTGGATCAGACCATTCCGTCCACCCCTATCGACTCAACGTCTTTGCTGCCGGTTTGGAACGCTGAGGTAATATTGCGCGCCAAGGACGACTTCATAGGCGGCAACGCTATCCTCACAAACGGCAACGAGAAAAAGATGAACTGGTTGTTCCATCCTGCCGACGTTTCACCGGAAGCTTATGATGCATATGAAAAGGAAATGAGGCAGAAATTCAGTGATGAATTCGACAGGCTTAAGGATTCGCAAAAGAATATTTATGTAGGGGAATACGAAGTTGATTTAGAATTATCGACGACGAAGTGGAATCAACTTTCGCCGGAAGACCAAGCGCGAGTAAAGCAAAGATATATAGACGATCAAATTGAAGTCACGATGAAGGTATCCGACAGCTACATATCCTCCGGTACGGACGATATGTATAAGCAATATAATCAAAGGATGGTAAACGGTGATCAGGTCATCAATTATAATGACCCAATAGACGAATACCCGTCTAAGGGCTTCCCTCGAGTGACGGCAAACGTTCAGCTTTTGCCGATAAATACGACCAATCTCAACGACGTCATATATATGGGCGAAGTAATCTCACCAAGGCAGCTTTTAACTCAGATTGAGAATCAGTATATCACCGATACCTATTATCTTGAGTACCTGAAGAGATACGCTTATCAAAGGTATGACAAAGCAAAGACTTCAACTGCCAAATCGGAAATGGATATGCCTTTGCTGGAGCTGCTTACCGATTGGCTCAAGATCGATAATCAAGAAGTATATGAAAAGGAATTTTCCGTTCCGTATATGTATCTGCCGAAGGTCAAGTACGACAATAAGACGGGAAGAGTTGAGCTGAACACCGACGGTACAGCGGCAGTTATCTATAACAATACGGGTACTGAGTTAAACGAACAGGACGTTGTTGGAATTCTGACCTTTAGATGGGAACAGCTTAATCCTGACCCGAAGGACTACGGCTTCGATCAGCCAATCAAGGACTTTGTCAAAAATGACACCGAACATGTAATGTATTCGCTTACGGTTGAGTTTACTCCGCTCAGGGTAGGGGATACCTTGGAAATTTTAAATGGGGCGGCAGTAGGCGAAGCTGCTGTAACGACCCCCGAAGGAGCAATCATTGCTGCACAGGTAGACGAAAACGGCGATGAAACTCCGGGTCGCCTGAGAAACGGAATTTTTGCCGGATATATTCCAATCGTGGGCGATAAAACAGAATTCACAGAAGATTTCGGCTATGACAGAGAACATTATGTTAATGATGTACTTATCAATGAAAAGCAGACAGTTAAAAAATCTGATGGCTCTACGGAAACTACAGATGTTTACCAGTGGAACCGTGATTACAAGCCTGCTTGTCCTGAGGATCAACAGTTGATTTATCCGGACGGTACGCCGGAGGGCGGAGTTCCCGATGACGGTACCAGCGGCGATTACGGTGATGCAACGTTCCTTAACAACGGCAGAACGCTTACGGCTTTCTCTGATTATACTATTGATGTGGTCAGCGGCGATATTATCCTTGAAATGAAGGTGCTGATTGGCGAGCTGGAAGAGGCAACAAAAGCTCTCGGCAAAGGCGGAGATTTTGTAACAGAATTTACGGCGGATGCCACACGCAGCTTTACTGACACTGATATAGCTGAAAAGATTAAAGAACAAAAGAAGAAGGTCAACGAGCCGTGGGAGGATTACTGCGATAAATTTGCGTTTACCTTCGAGTTCGATTATACCAAAGAGCAGATCGAGGATATGCGCGCGGCGATAGAAAACAATGATCCCGATGCGGATCCGGACGGTTACGTAAGTATCTACGCAAAGGCAACAGAGATCAAGGCATACTTTGGAGTCGAAAAGCAAAACTTGGATGATGACGACCTTGTACCAATCTCTGAGCTTCCTATCGGTACTTATGAATTCTCATTAGATGATGTTACACTGGTAGATTTAGGTGAACTCCTTCATTTCTCAACGATAGATTATGAGGATAATATAAATCGCTTCAAGGATGCAACTGAGTATTTCAATCCACTTGTGCTCAGAGGCCTTAATATAACGAATGAATATCCTGAGATAAAATGGCGGGAGATTGAAGTTGACGGTAAAAAAGAAGTTTTGTCTGTTCCTGAAATCAGTAAAGAGAATATCGAAGACTTTATTGCCGATGCGACAAAAGACACCGAAGACAAAACTGTTACCTTCTACCTTGGTACATCGTCTACAGATTCCGATGCGCATCGTGGAAATGTCGACTCAAATCCGCAGGATATGAACCGCTACACGAATGACCGTGTTGAGATTATCCGTCTGACGACCGGCAACACCCTGCTGACTGTCAGGGAGGACGGTGCTCAGAGTAATGAAAGCTTCATTTACCATATCACAGGAAAAACTTTGGGTGATAAAGATGTGGACATTTTCGTATCTGTAAAGGGCAGTGATCCGAACGGAACGACAATTGAGCTTCCTCCGGGAGAATACACAGTCACGGAAGTTTCCGACTGGTCATGGAAATATTACAACAAAGATACTTATGGTAAAGACGATGAAGAGTGGACACTTTACCCGAATGATTTGAAAAAAGCAGATACCACCCTTTGGTATTATGACGATGACCCGATTGATGAACACAAAACAGTCATCTACGAGCATGACCGAAATGACAAGGTATGGCTCGGCAGTGAATATTATCGTAATAACCATTTCAGTGGTACTGCTACTTCTGAAGAATAGGATATAAAACCTAAAAAGGCGCTTGCATATTTTATGCAAGCGCCTTGTAATTTTTATAATGGTCATTCTTTTTTGTGCTGCTCCACAATTTGGAGCTGTTCAGATTTTTAGTACCCGTTAATTTATTTGAAAATATATTTTTTGTCGGAAAGCTTTGCTCTGATATCTCCGATTTTGTCTTTATCTATTGTTTCTTTTTCAACAATATAAGCCTGACGTATATTTATATAAATAAAGATATATTTATCAGTTTCAATTGTTTTTAACACATCGCTGTAATTAACGGTCGAGCTTTTGCTTTTTTGTCCGTCAGGGATTGTTGATACTTCTGTAAAATCAGTCTCATTAAATACAAAAGAGTTTATACCGTCTTTATAATCTCCAAGCATTTTGTGCGTTTGCTTAGGTAAATAAAAGTACATCATCACGGCAAATAATTGAAGAATCGGCAAAACAATCAAAAAAGCGAGTACGGCTTTTCTGATTAATTCGTTATCTATATTAGCCGAAGTAAAATAGATGACTAATAACAAAAGCTCTGTTATAACAGCCCAAACACCTTGGAAAATCATTCGCCTGTCTGTATATGCACTGTTTGTTGCCTGGAAAAATGCTTTACAAGAGGCTAAATCCATTTTTGAGCTTGCTTTAATTTCCATAAACTTCACCTACTTATTCATCACGTTATAGAGCACGTCTGGATAATCTGTCATAATACAGTCTGCGCCAACACTGATGAGATATTCCATATCGTCCTCATCATTTATCGTCCAGTACTGGATTGCCATATCGTGCTTGTGAGCATAGTTGATAACTGTTGCTGTGGCGGTGTTCAAGCCGAAATACTGGAATGGCTTGCCGTACGGTATCTGCAAAACCTTACACGGCGGCTCGTATGAATCGCTGTCGGTAATCGCTGCCCACCAGAATTTAAGCACCTCAATAATTCCCGTGCTTCTTGTCATATCAGGGTAATTCTCGTCAACGTATTCGCTGACCTCACCGTGAAATGTGCCGAAAATAACCCTGTCAATAAGACCCTTATCAAGCAAAATCTGATGAAGAATGTCAACACCCTTTTTGCCAAGCTCGTCACTGTTTTTAATTTCAATGATAAACTTGTAATCACCTACGGAAGTGAGATAATCGAGCACGTCCTCGATTCTTAAAATCTTCAAATCATCGGGGACTTCATCATTTGCAATGTCGGCATACGGCATTTCGCCCTGCTCGTTTTTAAACTTCGCCCCCATATTGAGTGTTCTCAATTCCTCGTATGTTTTGTTTTCGGGGCGCACGTCCTTTTCGCCAAAAATTTCCTCGCTGTTTGAGGTCCTGTCAAGCGTGTCATCGTGGAGAAGGACAAGCACGTCGTCACTCGTAATATGCAAATCAAATTCAAAAACGTCAATGGAAAAATTATCGTTTTCAGCGCAGTTTTTGAACGCCATCATAGTTTCCTCAGGCGCGATACCGCCGCCGCTCCTGTGGCCTGAAATATCCGTTTTTTCCAATATGTAAGGATTGGTCGTGTCATAGGTTTTGATTTTATCAGGATTTGATTTATAAAAGCCTGCAACGTTTATGAGCACGCCGAGTACGATAACAACAGCAACTATAATTGCAAGTGCCTTTAAGCCTTTTTTCTTTTTAGTTTTAGTTTTAGTTTCCATAAATAATTCCCCCTTAACTAAAATAGTAATCTAAAATGATATAAAAGTCAATTGGCTTTAGTCTAATACATAATTATTTTAGTCTTGACATTTGGGAAATAAAGGATATAATTAAATTAGCACTCAAACAGCAAGAGTGCTAACAACTTAAAGTAAAGGATGATATTTGTGAGAAAAAAGCAGTTTAAAGCGGAGTCAAAAAAGCTCCTTGATATGATGATCAATTCAATTTATACACATAAAGAGATATTCCTTAGAGAGCTTATTTCAAATGCTTCTGACGCAATAGACAAGCTTTATTTCAAGTCGCTGACGGATAATGCCGTTGGGCTTGCAAGAGATGATTTTAAAATCGAGATTGAAATTGATAAGGAAAACCGTACATTCACATTATCAGACAACGGTATCGGTATGACTGCCGAAGAGCTTGAAAATAATCTTGGCACGATTGCAAAAAGCGGTTCTCTCAATTTTAAAAATGAAAATGCAGATAACGAGAACGCGCAGGATATTTCAGTTATCGGTCAGTTCGGCGTCGGCTTTTATTCCTCCTTTATGGTGGCTGATAAGGTTGAGGTTATTTCTAAAGCATTTGGTGAGAATGTTGCCCATAAATGGACATCAACAGGTGCAGACGGCTACACCGTAGAGGAATGTGAAAAAGAGGATGCCGGCACGGTCATCATTCTCTATATCAAAGAGGATAATGAAAACGAAAACTACTCTCAGTATCTTGAAGCGTACAAAATCGACGAGCTTGTTAAGAAATACAGCGACTATATCCGCTACCCGATTGTTATGGAAATGAGCCATCAGGTGCCCGACCCTGAAAAAGAGGGAGAGTACATCACAGAGCTTAATGTTGAAACGCTCAACTCTATGGTGCCGATCTGGAGAAAATCAAAGAGCGAGATCAAGGCGGAGGATTATAACGAGTTTTACAAGAGCAAGTTTATGGATTACACAGATCCGCTTTGCGTTATTCATTCAAAGACAGAAGGACAGGCAACCTTTGATGCGCTGATGTTTATTCCTGAAAATCCGCCGTATGATTTTTACACCAAGGAATATGAAAAGGGCTTACAGCTTTATTCAAACGGCGTTCTTATAATGGACAAGTGCGCTGACCTTCTTCCCGATTATTTCAGCTTTGTTAAGGGACTTGTTGACAGTGCCGACCTTAGCCTGAATATCAGCCGTGAGATGCTTCAGCACGATCATCAGCTTAAAATAATTGCAAAGGCAATTGACAAGAAAATTAAAAATGAGCTTACAAAAATGCTCAAAAATGACCGTGAAAAATACGAAAAATTCTTTAAGTCCTTCGGCTTACAGCTTAAATACGGCGTGTACGCAAACTACGGTATGGAAAAGGACAGCTTAAAGGATTTACTCCTTTTTGAGTCGTCAAACGGTGATGGCTACACAACGCTTAAGGAATACGTTGGCAGAATGGCTGATTCTCAGGAGTCAATCTACTATGCCTGCGGTGAGAACGCTGAAAAAATTTCACTTCTTCCTCAAATCGATGCAGTAAAGGAAAAGGGCTATGAGGTGCTTTACTTTACTGACGAGGTTGACGAATTTGCAATCCAGATGCTTATGGAATATGACGGCAAGCATTTTGCAAATATCTGTAAGGATGACCTTGACCTGAGCACAGAGGCAGAAAAAGAGGCAATCAACAAGAAGAATGAGGAAGAAAAGGATCTCCTTGAAAAAATGAAAAATGCACTTGACGGTCAGGTTACTGCAGTTAAGTTTTCCAATAAACTCGGAACGCATCCTGTCAGCCTTACTGCAGAGGGCTACGTTTCACTTGAAATGGAAAAAGTGCTCAGTTCAATGCCAGGTGCAAATCAGGGAGTAAAAGCACAGCTTGTTCTTGAGATTAACTCAAATCACCCTGTTGCAGAAAAGCTTGCAAAGTCTGATGATGAAACAGTTGTGAAATATACAAAGCTCCTTTACGCATCTGCAAGACTGATTGCAGGACTTGACCTTGCAAACCCGACAGAGTTTTCAGACACAATAGCAGAGCTTATGTGATAAAAACAATAAAAATCCGATAGGTTTCCTTAAACCTATCGGATTTTTTATATCCTATTTCTCAATCCAGATTGGATTTGTAAATGCCCAGATGAATTCGGGCACTTCTCCGCCGGCACCTTTTAAGAATTTGCTTTCAACTACTGTATAAAGCTTTTCAAGAGCAGGAGAGAATTTGTATGTAATCTCAGCTCTTACAAAGCCTTCTTCCTCGATATCAATTGCGGTTAAGTAAGCCTCTGATGTCTTTTGAGCAGTCGTTTCAAAAATGAGTTTTTCGTTGTTATAAACTCTGAGCGTATGACCCTTTTTGAAATCAGATACCTTGATTTCAAGCTTCTGATTATCGGAAAGGCTGACAGTATCTCCGATTTCTGCATTACCGCAGTGAAGGAATATTGTCGTCGAGTTTGGTGAGTTAGTAACAATGCATCTGCCCTCACGCATAGCCTCGAGTATATCCTCCTCAGACTTGCTCTTTGCGTTAACATACGTTGTAGGGCTTGCGAGCAGTGAAAGCACATTAACATATTCCTTATGAAAATCAGAGCCGCCGATAGCAGGTATCCTGTTGCCCTTAAGGAGCTGAGCAACCCACCAGTCACGGTTTTTCATATTATCGCTGTGCTGGATAGTATTCCATACCTCCACGCAGTCAAACGGGTACGCCTCCAGATCAAGATGAAAACCGCATTGAGTACAAAACGGATGATTAACAGATATGGTTGCGCCCTCTTTTTTGCACAAATCCAAAATCTTTTCGTAATCCTCGGCAGTATCAAGCACGTACGGAGGGTCAACGGGTACTTTCTTTCCCCATACGTTTACGTGACCCGGCTCGCCTGTAATTTCCTGACCCTGTATGATAAGCATATCACCGTCAAAATAGCTCTTTTCAACAGAGTTAAAATTGTGGTCTGTGATTATCATAAAATCAAGACCCTTTTTCTTGCAGGCTTCAACGAGTTGTCCTTTCGTGAGTACGCCGTCGCTGTTAGTTGTGTGAAGGTGTGTGTCGCCCTTATACCATTGTCTTTCTTCCATATTTTCACCTCATTATAATTCCAATATAATAGTTGCAACACTCATTGGTGCAACTGTTATTTTTTTATCTGCTGTGATTTGTGATTTTAACTGCTCGTCTTGCGTTGTCGTTATCATCTGAGCAGTGCTGAATTTTATATCAGGCTCAATGACTCTCTTTGAATTGCTGTAATTTGCAATGACAAGAATTTTGCTCTTATCAGGTGCCTGAAATGCAAATACCGAAAGTCCTCTTGACGTATGATATCCTATGTCAAGGCTCACGCTGTCAAGCGGAATATATTTTGAATAATGAGCCAATGCGTAGTAACGCATTGCGATATAATACTGTGAAAAATCGTCCTTAGCCACAAGCAGTCCGTCGCTGTAGCACTTGCCGTCGCGCATTGCTCCGTCCCACTGATTAGTGCCTACCCAGGCAGTCCAGCTGTCCGCTCCTGAATAAATAAGGTCCTCGCCGATTATCCTTGTCATAATCAATGTGCTTTCGATTGATTTCGTATCATGCTTACAAGGAAGCTCGCACCATTCACTCATATCAAAGCGTGGAGTTTTAACGTTTTTCTTTGCCCATTTGCCCATTTCTATTTTATTTTCAACATTGTTATCAGAATGGTAGGAATGGTAGGCAAACACGTCGAGATATTTCATAATGAGAGGCTCTGCTGACAGAAGCTCGTAATACTCTCTTGTGTACTCCGTAATACTTCCGCTTTCAGGCCCGTAAAGAAGAAGAGGGGATTTGCGCCTTTCAAGCTCTTTTGCAAAAACTAAAAAGCAGTCCCTGACCTCTTCAGGCTCGTAGTGGCAACCCTCCTGCCAGACGTGGTCTCCGCCCCATTTCCATTGCGGCTCGTTGATAGGGCTGATGTATTTAACAGGATATCCCTCTTTGATAAAATGCTCTGCAATATCAATCAGATATTTTGCAAAGGCTTCATATTTATCCTTTGCAAGATTTGAAAAATGCTCGGTAAAGCCACCGCTTGTCTGACCCGATACTGTATGAGTAAAATGTGGTGAATTGACAAAGAAAATCAGCGTGTCAACATTGCCTTTTTCAAACGACTTTTTCATAACGTTGACGGCGTATTTGTCCTTGTCCCAATTGTATGTACCGTCCTTTTCCATAAAGGATTCGACCTTACGCCAAGGGTTAGCCATACGCAGATTATCGTCCTCATAACCACCGCCGACGTTGTAGCGGTAGATATTCATTTTAAGTCCGCTGTCGCCGTAAAGAAGCTCTGCCACCTCATCGGCGGTTTTTTCGTCCTTAACCTGCGGACTCCACCAGCAGGCAGATGCGCCAAAGCCCTTCAGCTTTTTAATCTTCTTTGCTTTTGATAAATAAATTTTCATAAATTTTACCCGTTTATAATTTTTTCAAGTCTTTCATTATCTTTTGAAAATCGTCTCTGACTTACAAGGATAACAAGCTCGTCACCCTCTTTAAGTACAGTTTCACCTTTTGGTGTGATTGATACGTCGTTGCGCTCAACACTGACCACAAGGCAGTGCTTACCCCAGTCAATATCCATAATCTTCTTTTTTCTGAGCGAACTTCCAACAGGGATAACGTATGTTTTAAGCACCTTTTCGTCTTCGTTATGAAATTCAGGCTTTTTAGGATCTGAATTTAAAATCTTTTCAAGCAGTGTTTCATAAATCGGATTAACACCGATAAGATTTGCAATAGCATAACTAATCAGGCTGACTGTTGCAAGCGGAAGAAGGCTTTCAAGGTTACCTGTCATTTCAAAAACAAGAATAATGCCTGTAAGCGGTGCACGAACTATTGATGCAAATATTCCCGCCATTGCTATGACAACAAATTCCTGCCAGAGATTTTCATTGAGATTGAAAAGAGGTATGACAATATTTGCAAAAATCGCACCTATATACGTGCCGAGAATCAGCAACGGGAAGAAAATTCCACCGGGTGCACCGGAGCCAAAGCTGATAACTGAGAATATAAATTTTGCTGCAAGTAAAAATATGAGAACGGAAAGCTCGGGCTTGCTTTTCAGAAGCAGCAAAACCATTTCATGTCCGCCGCCTGTTATCTCAGGGATAAAGAGTGCAACAACACCGCTGATAATAAAAACAACGATCATTTTTACCCAGGCAGGTATTTTTGTAAGCTTTTTAAACAAGTCCTGCCCCTTGCTCATTATTATGTTATAGCCACAGCCTAAAAGACCGAGCAGTGCGCCTAAAATAACGAGTAACCAGTAATACCTCAGCGGAATATTAGCAGTTTCATATGTGAAAATGTTGTCCTGTCCGAAAAATATTTTTGAAATAAAATCGGCAGTAATGCAGGCGACAATGCCCATACAAATTATGCTTTTGTCAATCGTTCTGTGTATTTCCTCAAGCATAAACATAACGCCTGCGAGAGGAGCGTTGAATGCGGCTGCTAAACCTGCACCGCCTCCACAGCTAATCATTCTGAGCTCAGTTGTCTTGTCTGCTTTTGTGATTTTTGCAGTACCCTTGCCTGCCATTGCGCCAAGCTGAATGCTTGGACCCTCACGTCCGAGTGAAAGTCCGCTGAGAATAGACAGCGTTCCGCCGATGAGCTTGGCAAGGATAACTCTCCACCAGCTTTGAGAAAGATTACCCTTGATTTCACCGTTAACCTGTGGTATACCGCTTCCTGAGGACATAGGCTCCCATTTGACAATTTTTGTAACTGCGAGCCCCATTAGCGCAAGAATTATAAACCAGACTACACATTTTAACGTGCTTTCCTTAGCAAAGTCAGCGGCTCTTAGCAGTAAAGACTCCGCATTTTTCAGAATGAATCTGTAAAGCACGGAAACAAGACCAGCGACAACACCAACCTCAAGTCCTCTCACTATCAGATAAAAGCTTTCCTTTTTATGATATTCAATTTTCCTGAACGTGGATTTTTCTTTTTCTTTCATTGTATTGTGCCGTAAAACTTATTCTATATTCAGTATATAAATATTTATAGAATTAAGCAAGCATTTTTTATCTTATATTGATTTTTGGCGTTTGCAGATGATAGTGCAGATGACGAGAAGAGCAGGGAAAATCACTGCAAAAAGAATACCCATTTTTAAGTTATCGTTGAATTTGCTTGAAATCATACCTACTAAAGTAGGACCTGCCGAACAGCCCAAATCTCCGCCGAGGGCGAGAAGCGCAAACATTGCCGTACCGCCTCTTGTTATCGCAGCAGAAGCCTTGCTGAAGCTGCCCGGCCACATAATACCTACCGATAGTCCGCAGACTGCACACGCAATAAGGCTGATAACAGGGGAGTTGATTAAAGCGATACAAAGGTAAGAGATGATACACAGTATTCCGCTGCCTATCATAAATTTATCTAAATTTATTCTGTCGCCGTATTTTCCGTAAAATGCCCTTGAAGTACCCATTAATACGGCAAACGCCATAGGCCCTGCCAAGTCTCCGATTGTTTTTGAAACGCCGAGTCCCTGCTCGGCAAAGGTAGACGCCCATTGACTGATTGACTGCTCGCCTGCACCTGCGCAAATCATCATTAAAAGCATTATCCAAAAGATTTTTTTGGAAAAGAGCTCTTTTAAAGATAGTCCCTTTTCGCCCTCCTCAATCAACGGCGCAATGGGAACTCGGCTGAATAATACCGCATTTGCAATAGGGAGAATTGCCCAGATTAGCGCAAGAATTTTCCAGCTTTCAATACCGAACAGCTTGAAAAATACTGTTGAAATCAGCACAACGCCAACGTGTCCCCAGCAGTAAAAGGAGTGCAGCAGGCTCATAGCCTTTTCCTTGTTATCTGTCGGACAGCTTTCGACTATCGGGCTTATCAGAACCTCTATAATTCCTCCGCCTATTGCATAGATTATTACGCAAATCAAAACTCCTGCAAACGCATTCGGCAAAGCGCCTGGCAGAATAGGTAAAAGTATCAGACCTGCAGCAGAAAAAATGTGTGCCGCTATAATGCTCTTTTTGTAGCCGATTTTATCTATCACCTTTGCGGACAGTAAATCAACCAGAAGCTGAACTAAAAAGTTGATCGTCACAAGCATTGTTATCTGACTTAAAGGGATATCATAGCTTTTCTGAAAGGTTATGAATAAAAGCGGTAAAAAATTATTGATAACTGCCTGTACAATGTACCCTGTAAAGCAGGCATATATCGTCTTGTTGTAGCTTTGTTTTGCGTCTTGTCTCATCAATATCTCCAAAAACATTTATTAAACTTATACTATCATAACAAAAATCCATCTGCAATATAAATGAGTAATTAAAACAAAAAACTCCGAGACGATTCTCTCGGAGTGTAAATGTATATTCAAATTAATTAACCTTATAATCTAAGAATGCTATTCTACTTTCATCTTTTTCCAATCTGATTTTAGTATTGCATAGCAGTTTTTATCGCCTATACTGCCGTCCTTTTGATAACAACATCTGCGGAATGTGCCTTCAAGCGTCATTCCGATTTTCTGCATTACTCTGCCAGAGCCGATATTCCTTGTATCGTGACCTGAGGTGATTCTGTCATAACCAACTTCACCGAAAAGGAAATCAACAACTGCCCTTGCCGCCTCTGTCATTATGCCCTTGTTCCAGCAGTCAATATCAATCTGCCAGCCGAGATGGCAAGAGTAGCATTCGTCATCCTGAAGAACTGTGCTGATATTTCCTATACATCTGCCGTTAAACTCAATTGCCCAGTTATATTCGTTTGGATTGCTATAGCCTTTAATCCAACATTTAAGTATTTCCTTTGTTTCATCAGAAGTCTTATGTGGATTATAGGATAAATACTTTACAACCTCGGGGTTGCTTGCCCATTTAAACATATCCTTATAATCTTCTTTTACAAATTGTCGCAGTATCAATCTTTCTGTTTTTAATGTTTTTGTTCCGCAATGTTTTAATGGCGGCATCATTTCGATTTCAGTCATATTAATCACCGTTCCTTTTATCAAAAACACATGATAAAAATACGCTCCTGTGAAAAGGAGCGTATCCGAATAGACAAATTATCTCTTTGAGAACTCCGACCACCCTCAAACGCCCTATTTTACAGGGTTTCTTTTTATTTTTGTTACTTGTGCGTTGCTTATGCAACAATGCGTATAACTATTCAAACCATCTATTTACTTAAATATGATTCTTTATTAAGTCAAATACTCATAAGTGTTAAAACACACATTACCAATTCTCTCAATTAATTCATATTTTTCACCTGTAAACTCAAATCCAAATTTATTATAGAGCTTTTCCGCAGGTAAATTGTCTTTAACAACATCAAGGATAATCTTATGATTTTTTCGTTCATCTGCAATTTGAAACAATTTCTTAATCATACTTTCAGCTAAATGTTGTTTTCGATAATCAGGATGAACAGTTAATAAATGTACAGATGAATAATCATTATGATTTGCTATAGCCATTGCGCCAACGATTTGGTTATCATATATAGCAATGTACATATCTTCATTGTTAATATGATTTTTTATATCTTCAATGCAAGGATAATTATCAATTTGCCATAAAGGTGTATATATTTCATTTTCTAATGCAGTACATACTACTCTATAAAATTCGTATATCAAACTGAGTTCTTGAATTTCTGCGAGTCTTATTTCAACATTCATAGCTTTATCCTTAGATTCTATTCGTATATCAAGTAAAATGTTTTTCATTATCTAATATACTATAATTCTTCAATACTTTCAATACACAGTACTCTTAATTTGTGTATTAAAAGTATTGATTTTTTTGTATATTTTTGTTATTATACTTTTGATACACAGCTTTTTTTAATTTGTGTATTGAAAGTTGGTGAACTATGAACAAAAGGGATATTGCTAAAAATGCAATTGAGAAATCAGGTGGAATTATAAAAACGGCTGACCTTATAAATGCAGGACTTACCAAATCTGATATTACAAATTTAGTCGATAACTCTTTTATTGAAAGAGTAAAGCATGGATATTATAGACTGTCAGAAACAAATATATCTGAAGAACAAATCTTATCTACCCTTTTGCCTGAAGGAATTGTTTGTGTTCACTCTGCTCTGTTTCACTATGGTTATAGCGATTATGTACCAAGAGAATGGAATATTGCTGTACCAAGAACAATTTCACGAAGCAAATTAAAAATTGATGAAGTGCCAATAAAGGCTTATTACATTCAAAATGAACTTTTTGAAATAGGCAAAACGACAGATGATTTTAATGGATTTACGCTTAATGTGTATGACCGTGAGCGAACAATTTGCGATTGCTTTAAATACAAAAACCAACTCGACAGCGAGATTTTCAACAAAGCAATTAACGCCTATATTACTGATGATAAGAAAAATTTAGCAAATCTATCAAAATACGCAAAGCAATTAAAAGTTTATAAAAAGGTTACTGAGCTTATGGGAGTGCTGCTTAATGGCTGATAAAGCTTCTTCTATTCTCGAAAGATTAAAGAATAAAACAAAAGAAATGGCAAGCTTTTGCTAAAAAGATATAACGTTATGACTGATTTTCAAACCATGATTCATACAATGAAAATTCTTGTTGAAAAAGCATTCACAGAGTTTGATGATAAAAGTTAATTGGTTAATCATAGATTATTAAATAAAAAAGAGCGAAAACAAGGAGATTTAAAATGAGTAAAGCAAGCGAAGAAACAACAAAGGGACTTACTGCAGATATGTTAAGCGAGATACCTGACTATCCATCTAAGCAAAATAATAAAGTAGATGGCATCACTTGGTTCAAAGAAGATAGTTATAAAGGAACTGACTATAACTGGATTTCCGATGTTTTTTCCAAAGCTAGCAAAAAGCAAACTATGGGAAATAAAGGCACTCCAGATTTTATGGTTGTTAAAGATAATTCTAATGTAATTATAGTTATCGAATGTAAAGCAGAGACAAATGAGCATAGTAGGTATTCAAATATTGAAGAGTATAAATTGAATGGGTTTGGCTCGTCAGATGATACAGAAAAATATGCAATTGATGGTGCGTTATGGTACGCTTCTTTTTTATCAGACAACTATGATGTTGTTGCGATTGCTATTTCAGGACAAACCAATATAAAAAGCAGGATAACGTCTTTTGTTTGGCCTAAAAATGCAGAAGTATCAGATATTGAAATTATAACAGATGGTACATTGGAAGACGACATCCCTTCAATTAATCAGTATGAAAAAGATATAGATATTGTATTAGAAAGATTTGCCGAAACAGAAGCTGAAGTAAAAAAAGAATTAAGAAGATATACTTTATCTTGTGCGAATTTTTTGAGGGCAAACGGGATTGAAGATAATTCTAAAGCTGGATTTGTTTCTGCTATCATTTTAGGGTTGACTAACCACGAATCAAAACTATACAAAGATACGAAATCGGCTATTGATGGAAAAAGGGTGGCAAAATCAAAAAGAATGCTCTCCGATTCAATAGGCAGAAGTTCTGTAAAAATGTTGAAGGCAGCTTTGTATGGTGATGGTAATGAATATGAAGATGATTATGTTAGAGGTATTTGGGATATTGACAAAATACCGAAAGGTAAGAGAACCGCATTAAGAAAGTTCTATAATAATTTACTGTCAAAGGATGAATTACTAAGAGCGCCAAAAGGCGAAAACCGAGACTTTACAGATGGAGATACAGTATTATCTCGCTGTATTTACTCTCTTTATGAAAATGTAATAGAGATATTAGAACATTATTCTGGCATTGATGTAATGGGAGAATTTTATACTACTTTCCTACGATTTACAAAGGGTAATGCAAAAGAAAAAGGCATTGTGCTAACTCCAAAGCATATAACAGAGTTGTTTTGTGATATTGCTGAATACTATTCTGACAAAAAACTGACCGAGACAACAAAAGTATTAGATATATGCTGTGGTACAGGAGCGTTTTTAATTTCTGCATTAGCCAGAATTAAAGAAAATATTTCCGCACAAAAAATAAGCGAAACAGAGAAAAACAATAAGTATAGTTCAGCCCAAAAGAATAGTCTTATTGGTGTTGAAAGAGACCCATCAATGTATGCATTAGCTTATGCGAACATGAGATTTCATGGCGACGGAAAATCGAATTTGTTTAATTGTTCCTCATTATTAGTCGACTCTTATGCACCTGTTGACGATAGTGGAAAAACATATTTGAATGATAACGACAAAATACCACTTCATGAAGCATTAGCAAGTTTTGGTGATATAGATATTGCTATGATCAATCCACCATATTCGCTTGATAAAAAAGATAACTCATCATCTCAAAATTATGAGATTATTAAAAGAAAAGAGGAATATGAAGGTAAAATCAATGTATTAAAGAAAAAATTATCCCAAGCAAAGAAAAAAGATAGTAGAGTAACCGAAGTCGAAATAAAAAAAATACAGGCCAATATTGAGAAACAAAAGATATTAATTGAAAGAACAAACAAAGAACTTGAAGATACTCGAATGGATGAGGTTGTTTTTTCCAAGGGGCAAGACGAATTGGATTTTGTAGCTGCAATGTTGCACTATCTAAAAGACGGAGGTATAGGTATTGCAATTGTTCCGATGTCCTGTGCTGGAAACAGTGGCGAAAAATTAAGGGCTGAAATTTTACAACACCACACTTTATTAGCTTGTATGACAATGCCAGCAAATGTGTTTTTTGATAGTCATGTTGGAACCGCAACCTGCATTATGGTATTTAAGGCTCACTATAAGCACGATGAAGATAAATCTGTCTTCTTCGCAAGATGGCAAGATGATGGATTTAAGGTTATTCCACATAATGGTCGAAAAGATTCGGGTGCGTGGAATTGCATAAGAAAAGAATGGGTTGATCAAATAGATGGTACTGCCGCACCAAACCAATATATTTGGTTAAAGAAAAAAATATCTATTTGTGATGAAGCGTTAGCAGAAGCATATATTGAAACAGATTATTCAAATCTTTCTGATAGTGATTTTGAAATAACTCTAAAAAAATATGCTTTGTTCAAATACATGGATGAAAATGGATTATTGGAGAATTAGTATGTCATTAAATAATTGTAAATGGGGAGAATTTTTACTAGGTGATGAAAAGTATTTTAGTATTCACCGAGGAGAATCATCATATATAAAAAATATGATATCTGGAGATATACCCTATATAAGCACTACTAAAGAAAACAACGGTGTTCTAACTTATGTAGATGTCGCAAATCGGAAAGGAAATCTTATATCTTTGGCATATGATGGTAGTATTGGCGCTTGTTTTTATCAAAGCAAACCATTTTTTGCAAGTGAAAAGATTGTCACAATAGATACCGTACAATATCCATTAAATAAAAATTTAGCTTTTTTTCTTATTCAAATACTTAAGATCGAAGCCGAAATGTATTCATATGGTGGAAGAAAATGGACAGTTGAGAAACAATTAAAAAATACAAAAATAAAACTCCCTGTTGATTCAAACAACGAGCCTGATTACAAATATATGGAGTCATATATAGAAAACTTAAATTCTAGTGTTAAAGGAATTCCTGATTATTTTTTACAAGATGGGTATGAAAAATCCTGTTGGTATCTAGACAATATTGATCAAAATAAATTTGAATATCAATATGCGGGATGTCAATATTCAAAAAAGCTTAAATTATCGGACAGAAAGTGGAAACTATTTTCCTTAGAACAAGATTTGAATGCAAAAGTATATAATGGAAAGTCCTATAATTCTTCTGATTTAGTTGAAGCCATTGATGAAAGTTATGTGTTATATATTACAAGAACAGACGAAAACAATGGTATAGCTAAATATGTGCAGGCTTTAGATTACGTGGGATTAGAAAAAGCCAATGCCATAACTATAGGAGATACTACTTCAACAATTTTTTATCAAAATCACAAATTTATTACAGGTCCACATATAATTATAGTAAGAGCAGATTGGTTAAGTGTTTATACTGCTGAATTTATTATATCTTTATTGAACAAAGAAAAATATAGATATCCTGTATTTGGTAGAGCTTTTACAAAAGATTTAATAAAACAAACAAAATTATACTTACCAATAGATGATAACGAACAGCCAGATTTCCAATTTATGGAAGATTATATCAAATCATTACCATTTAGTGCCAAGCTTTAGAAATAAAACATGGAGTCTACATATGAGTCAAAAAATAAAAAGTTCAAATAACGGCGTTCCTTATGCTACTCCTAAAATTCTTTATCAAGGACAAAGGGTATATTCTCAAGCTATATTAATGAAAATCAATCATAATAATGAATCAAAAATAGATATAGGGTTGAAAATCGGTAGATATTATGTGAGAAATCGCAAACCAGAATTGAATACACCTAAAAGTGAATTAACGTTAAAAAATTCTGAACTTGAGGCGCTTGTAAAATATATTAGTGATAACTATACGCCTTTAACTCTTGGGCAAGGCGAATACATAAGTGTTGATTCCAATCAAAGTGAATTGATTGAACAATTCAAATCAATTCTTCAAAATAGTGAAGAAACCGCAAAGACTCTTGTTGAAAGCGAGATTTTGACAAAAGATGTTTATTATGCTGTTAATTTTATCAATAAGAAAAAATCTCTTGAAGAATTTGAATATATGTTGCGAGAAGATTTGCCCGAAAGTTCATGGCAAGATTGGTTTGAATACAACAAGTGGATATTAGGTTCTGACTTTGCGAGAATCGTTGACGAACGCAATATAGATACTCATAATATCGCCGACTATATTATGCAATCTTATGATGGTTTTGTGGATATAGTTGAAATAAAAAAACCTAACGAAATGCCTTTTTGGGCACTTTCAAAAGATCACAATAATTATATTCCATCCTCAACTTTAACTAAAGCAATTACACAATGTCTAAACTATATTTATTCCGTTGAACAAAAGACTAACGATGCTTCTTTTAGAGACCAAATAGGATGTAAAGTTGTAAAACCAAGATGTACATTGATTTATGGCAGATCATATGATTGGGATGATGAAAAACAAAAAGCATTTAGAATTTTGAATTCAGCATATAGCCAAATTACTATATTAACATATGATCAATTGTTGGCAAGAGCTAAAAATATTTTAGGTATTACTGAAGATGAGTTTGAAGAAAATGTATATGAAGAAGATGATTTACCATTTTAAAGGAGTCAAGTTTTACACTTGACTCCTTACTTATAATAGTCCATATTACACTAATCTATGTTATTTATCATTTATCTATAATAATCTAAATTAAATTTTCTTTTTACTTTGTATCTGTCTTTAACAGTAAATCTTTGCTGTTGAATTTTTTTCCGCCTTAATATTTTGTTTAATTTTGACGTTATCTTCGATGATATGTTTTGTGGTGCGGACATCTTTACGCAGAGATTTTAAAGCATCAGAGCAGGTATTTCGTTTTGATAATAGTTCACAGTTATTTTATCTATATCCGTACATCTGCGGTGACGAAATGGTTTGGGATATTATTTGAAACAAAGCATAGGCCATTTGAACACTAAAAATCAAACAAAAAACAAAAACGTTGTAAGCTCTATTATGGGGTTACAGCGTTTTTGTTTTGGTGTCAAATCTATTGTTTTTGCATTGTCTTAACATTGATTATTATATGATTATGTATTTTTCAATCAAAAAAAGTTTTAATCTTGTAAGGCTCAAAACTCTTTTATAAATTTGGATAAATTGAATTATCATAATAAAACTATAATTTTTCAAAACTTTTGTTACTTTTTACATTTTTCGACACTTAATTATCATGCAAGACAAGAATCAATTTAAAAATATACAATTTTGTCGAAAAAATGTGCAGTTTTGCAAATACTATTGCTTCATTATTATTTTTAGTGTTATTAATAATCATGTGTATAGTAAAATTTTTATTTATAAGGGGAAAGCTAATGACAAGTAATGTTAAATGGATTCAATTATCTGATCTTCATATTGGTAGTGAATTTAGTAAATGGACGGATAGTACATTGAGAGAAAAGTTTACTAAAATTCTAAATGAAGATATTAAAAACCTGGATTTTATTTTAATAACTGGAGATATTATTCATAGAGGAGAATACAATAATTTAGATAATGTAAATAATGCTAAAGAGTTTTTGGACGATTTAAAAACAATATGCGATAGAATTATTATTTGCCCAGGAAACCATGATTATATACGAAATAAATCCAGGTTTACATTACTCAATCAATGGAAAGAAGAAAATAATGAGTCTAAAATCCAGCAACAAGAATATTATGCTAGAAAATTAAGAACCGACTTTAGTGATTATGAGATATTGATAAATAATTCGTTTGGCGAAAACTTTGATTCACAAATTAAGTCTCATGTAGCTACAATAGATAATGCAATAAATATTGTAGTGTTAAACACAAGTGTTTTTTCAGGACAACCTATTGGTACGGATTTTCAAAATTTGGAAGAAGTCAAAGTAAATGATTCTAATAAAATATGGCTAAGTGAATATGAATTACCTAAAATTAACAATATAAAAGATGGATATCCTACTATCGTCATTGGTCATCATCCATTACAAATGTTTGATGAGCATCCAAGAAATATGATTATTAATTTTTTAAAGAGTGTTAATACAAAATATTACTTTTGCGGACATATTCATCAAATAGAGGATGCGAAATTTGATAATATTGAACAAATAGCTACTTCTGGACTATTTAAGGATGATTATAATTGTCCAAGCTTTTTATTCCATTCAATGGACAAAAGTGCTAATGAACATATCGATACAAAAATATTCAAATTTGAAAATGGTAAATGGAAATCAACTGATTATAAAAACCATGAAAATAATAATTTTGATACATACCATCTTGCTGAAGAAAAAAGTAGCATGGATGAAATAACAGGAAAAGTGATAAATTCATCATCAATAAGTGATGGCGCTATGCGATTTAAATATAATAATGGTTTTTTTAATTTGTACATTACTAAAGCAAAAACATCTGATTATATTACTCCACATTTACATAAAGAAATGGATGAAATAACATATGTAAGCAATGGTGAATTATTTGCTTATATTGATAATGATTTTTTCTTAGTCAAGAAAGATTCGGCGATATTAATGCCTAAGTCGAAATTACATTCACTAATTCCTATATCATATCCATGTGATTATATTACAATGGGCGTAGAAGAAGGTAAGAACTCTAATTATGAATCAATTTGGAGTGAAGATATAAATGAAATTATAAATTTGGAAACAAAATTAGAAAATTGCGAACCATCGCAAATTGGCACTTTATGTGATGAAATTATAAAATATTTAAATTCCTCTATTTTGGAAGTTAGATGGCAAGCTATTGATACGTTAAAAAGAATAATGATACCTGAGAATGAAACAAGCACAGTATGTTCTTCTTCAATTCAAAGCATGATTTCAAAAATGTTATTGCAGAGTTGTGACGAAAAAAAACTTTTTGGAATAGAAATGGCATCTGAATTTCGAAGTATAATTCGAAAAACAACAATAGAGCAACTTTTAACATCAAAAAGTAATTTTATGATATCATGGAATTGTGCCTACTATTTGCTGAATTTGAAGTCTAAAAGTGAGTTCCCTAAAATTAATTTAGTTTCTATTTTCAATAAGATAAATATCAATAAAGTATCAGATTTAAATGATAGGTGTAATTATTATGAAAAAGCTATTATTGCACTTCTTAGATTAATGGTTGATAGGAAAAGCGATTTATTAGAAGAAATTTATTATGATGATAATTATACTGTTTTTCGTAAAAATTGCATGCCTCTTGATGATATTATAATTCATTTTGTTTTATGGTATACTTCTTTTAAATACCCATTAGAACAAGTTAATTATACTTTAGCAAATAATCGATTAATGGAATATAATATATCTGATGAAAGTATTTTGAGAAGTCTTTTAGATATAAACGATTATATGGAACGTTATAAAGTTTTGTCAAAATGTAAAAATGAGAAAAAAATATTAGAGGTATCAAAAGCATATTTTGAATCGATTGAAAATGTATATTCTGATAGTAGTTTGAACTCATTAAAAAATTCAATAAGTAAATATTTAAGAATAATTGTATCAGAAAAATGTAATTTAAACTGTTCATATTGTCATCACGAAGGTCGAATAAGCTCATTGATTGGAAATAATATTAATAATAATTCTGATTTTGATATTAGAACCCTACTAAACGAAGCAAAAAAGTGCGGATTTGAAAAAATTAAAATTAGTGGTGGAGAGCCATTGCTTTATCCAAATATTCTTGAAGAGTGTAATGAATTTCAAAACCAATTTAAGGACATAGGATTTACTAGTAATGGTACTCAAATAATTAAATTAAAATCTAATTTTGAAAGAATTAAGGGAAGTAAACTTAAATTTAATATTACACTCAATAGTTTGAATCCACAAAAATACAAAGAAATTACAGGGCAAAACTGTTTAGAAGATGTTAAAAAAGGAATTGATTTCTTGATTGATAATGGTTTTTCAATTAAAATCAACTCTGTAATCACTAGTTATAATTTTGATGATATTGTTGATTTGATAAATTATGCCGCAAGAAAAAGAGTTGATATTAAATTTTTGGATCTTTTTTCTATTGATGGCGCCCCAGAAAAATTTCAACCTATATCTATTGCTGAAATCAAGGCAAAGATACAAGATTTATTTAAACTTACTGATGATGATTTTTCATTAGTTGATGATTATATGTCTACAAATGTAATGGGTATTAAAGTATTAATACCAAAAAGAATTTATTCTGTAGATTGTATATATAATTGCACTAAATATCCGTGTGCAGAGGGGTTGTTTGGAATTCGAGTATATGAGGATTATTCGTGCGCACAGTGTTTCAACAAAGAAGTTTTATCTGGAGGAATACAAAAATTCTCATCAAATATTGATAGAATTAGAGACGGTTTTAATAAAATGAGTTTTTCTTTATAAACAACAGAATAATGTGCAGAATTAATTACTCTATATATTATTTTTCTAAATGTCTAAGATTAAAGATACGTCTTTTGTGCTTTTACAAATTTAAATACTTTAAAATTGTAAATAAATAATTTCGTTATGAAGATTAATTCATTAAGGTAACGATACTATTAGGATCTAGTGGGAACTATGCAGGTTCAAGTCCTGCCTGGCGCACTTAAAAAGCATCAGTCATTTTGACTGATGCTTTTTTATTTGTATGTTATGAAGGATAAATATTGAGTTAATAAAACTACAAATAACTTTATAGTGTTATATGTCAATACCTTACATTTTATTGCAATAAATTTCTTTTCATTATATAATTAATAAAAGAGGTGGGAATATGGATATTGAGCAACTTGCAACTTCAGCAATTAAAGCAAGTATTTCAAAAGTTGATAAATTAAAAGCTTATGTTGGAGAAAATGAAAAAGGACCTAGTTTTGATGGATATATAGGTATATTTTCAAGCAACAATTTTGCGAAGAAAAATTTTAAAAGAATAAATGTTCAAGTTAAAGGCAAAATGGTTAAGAAGATACCTAAAACACCAAAGTATTCAATTTCTATTGCTGATTTGAATAATTATAAAAATCATAGTGGAGCTATATTTTTTGTAGTATACTTAGATGAAAAGGGTGATACCTTAGGAATTTATTATGCTTCATTATTGCCGTTCAATATAAATGAACTATTAAAATTTAAATCAAACAAGAAAATGATAAGCGTTCATTTGAAAAAATTCCCTTCCAAAAATGATGAAAAATTTGAATTACTTCTTAATTTTTATTCCGATAGTCAAAAGCAATCCAGTTTTGCAAACCTTGAACCAATAAATTTAGAAGAATTGCTGAAAAGCGGAACTCTTGAGTCACTATCCTTTTCATATACACCATTAAGCACTGAAGGCCGAGATTCAATATTACCGTTTTTTATGGAGGGTAAAGAATTATATATCTATGCTAAAACTAAAGGTAATCCTTTGCCTATTCCGGTTCAGCATATAGATAAAATTGATTACATTAGTGGAAGCCAAACTATTGAAAAACCTATATATGCTGGAAAAGAGAAATTTTATGAGTCATATAAAATAACACATCTTAGAAATTCAACAATAATTAATATAGGTAATAGTTTTACGTTGACCTTTAAAGAAAATGAAAAGAAACTAAATTATAGAGTTAAAATTAAGGGTACTTTAAATAATCAGATTAATGATTTAAAATTTGTAATTGCACTCATTAAAAATAATGGATTTAAATTTGGAAAAGATATTTTTACCATAAATTTTGATGAAATTAAAAATAAAAAAGAACAGCTCAACTCTTTAGAAAAACAGCTTGAGTCACGTAACGAAGTGCTGCAGTTACTGAATTTATTAAATGTTAAGAAGGATTTGGATTTAGAAAAATGTTCTGAAGAGGATTTTAGAAGATTAGATTTATTAAAAAATGCTTTTCTATATAATAAACTAACTACAAAATTTAGGAAAGAACCTCCAATAGTTGCAAAATATAAAATTTCCAATCTTGTATTTTTGCTGTTTTTTATTAAAGAAGAAAAGGGTATAAGAATTTGTGACTTTTTTCAAAAACATGGCGAGGTAATAGTTAAGGATAATGCTAATAACGAATATGAGGTATCGCAATTTAATATATTAAATAAAGACGCAATTCTAGAATGCGATAATGTTGATTATTCTAGTATTGTTAATGATTTTAAAAGCAAACCTCTTAGCAATGTTCTTATTGAAAGCGCTAACAATGTTATGCTGCAAATGCTACTTGCGTATGATGAAAGACCAAATGATGAA
Organism: Eubacterium sp.; assembly: GCA_022511185.1. Lineage (GTDB taxonomy): Bacteria > Bacillota > Clostridia > Oscillospirales > Acutalibacteraceae > Eubacterium_R. Next base: position 17,930 of record JAFLSA010000002.1, on the reverse strand, counting down.
CTTTTGGACGCTATAATGCAGATGTCAAATTGGATTTGTGATTCTCCTGAATATTTTACGAAGGAAATTTCGCTGGTTAACCGATTTCAAATATTAGCTAGAACAAGGCGTTTATCAATTAATGAAAAAGAAGAGCTGATTAATATTTATAAAAATTCAGATTCAGATGAATTGAGAATAGGGTGTTTACTTTTAATGGATGAAATAGATGATGCTGTGAATTTGTTAAATTCTTTGCCTGAAGAATCGCAAAAAGAATTCAAAACATATCCTATTTGGCGTTTTGCAAATAAGGATTAATATACATCGTTTTCACCAAGGTAACATTATCTTAGGAACTAATCCGCATAGGAGCAGATTTAACTCCTATTAGGCATACCAATAAAAACAACCAATCCCATTTTATAGGATTGGTTGTTTTGCTTATCTAATATATGTGGTTATATATAATATCATCGTAAATCATTTCCCTCACTTGATTTGCGATATTGTTCATTTTCTGTACCCATAGCATTTGATTTTTTGCCTTGAGTTGTTCGGTGATGCCTTGTTTTTCTGCAAGTTGCTTAACAAGTCGATCGTACATTTCCGTTGCTCTAACATCAATATCGTGAAGATATGAATTGAGCTTGCCTTTCGTTAGCAAATTATAATAAAGCACTCTGTGGTTTTCTTTTAAGTAATCCCTATGTCTTTGCCCCCATAAACCTATATAATAATTAGTTTCTGTTGCGATAAGGTTAGGGAGATTAACATCTCCAACTTCTCTATAAGTTATACCCATTTCTTCAAATAATGATTTCATTGTAATACCTCCTTAAGTCGAATATGTTTGATTGTAGGTTAATTACATTTTAACCGATTACATATTTTGCTTCAACACTTTAAAGCGCAATCTTTTGTATCGTACTAAAATTTGTACTCAGACTTTCTGATTATCTGATTTATGAAATATTCTTCGTCATTGGGATTGAAATGACTAACTACTTCATATGATGTGTTTCCGTCTTTCATTTCTCCTTTATCTGTCATATTCTAACTCCCTTCTTTTCTGTTTTGTAGGTGAAAATCTCTGATGTTGTATGTTTATTTCAGATTCTATGTTTGATTTAATTTCATCAATATCATTGAGAATTGATTTAGCAACACGGTTATCTGTTCGCAACCTTTTTAATGTGTCTGAACATACATCTCTATCAGATTTAAGGCTTGATATTTTATCAGTATCTTTGCATCTTCTGAGTTTGTTGTATATTTTATCTCTTTGTTGTTTAACAATTATAATTTGTTTATTATTGCTTGAAATAAAGTTTTCAACATCAATAATATCATTCAGATTGTGTTTTGAGATAAGACGGACTTGATTAGAAATTTTATCAATCTTTCTCCAAGCTTGTTTCATTTCGGGTGATAAAGGTTTGCGTTGATTCTTTTTCGGAAGGTAACCTAACCGATAGCAGTAATATAGATACAATGCTTTTAATTCTGTTATCTTTTTAGTTTTAGAAAAACTGCTTTTAAAAACATATTTCTTTGGTTGAATAGTTTTTGGCTTTGTGCTTTGGATGTAAACGCTATACTTTTCACTTGCGATCCAGACATCATTTTCTCTCATTCTGTTGAAAATACCCTCTCTGTCATACTGCTCACCTAAATGATATAGGCGAGTATTTTTTGTATCATTTACTGAACGAATAGTAGCATATTTTAATCTCGGATCAAGGTTGATAATATAACCTTGTTTCTCTAATGCTTTTCTGAATTGTGCTTGATTTAAGCTAATACTAATTGCATAATCAATGGCAATTCGCATCAGATTATACTTTGTCGGCTCACCTCGTTTTTCTGCAAAGTACAAACTTCTCGGCGTTTTACCACTTGGATTTTTTATCACAGTAAGCTGTTCTTTTTCACATAATTTATCAGACAAATCTCTGAATTTATAGTATGCTTTTTTGTTGCAATCAAACTTTTTACCAGTCCACATATTAACTGAATTGATAACAAAGTGATTGTGATAAGTGCCCGTATTGAAATGAGTAGCAACAAGCACTTGATAATCTGCACCCCACATATCTTTTGCAAGCTGAACGCCTATCCTATGACATTGTTCAGGAGTAACCTCACCTGTTTTAAAGCTTTGATATGCGTGGTAAGCAACGTTTCCGCCAACCTTGTTAAAACGTTTTTGTACTGCGTGCATTTCTTCGTAAGCAGTATCGGCGTTACAATTAACCCCTGTAACAAAACAGGCTTTTTCGTCACCGCTAACGGTCTTCTCTCCGTTCTCAGCATAGTGAATAATCTTTTGTAAATCTGAATAAATTGTCTTATCGGGATTGGCTGCATAATCTACAACACGGGATAAGCTGTCTTTAATCGCCCATATTTTTGTTACTGCCATTAGCTGCTCCCTCCTTCGTGATAGGCTTTAAGAATCAAGTCTGCAATACCGTTTAATTGCGAATTATTCATATTGCAAATAGCCTGATATGCCTCATATAAATAACTACTTGGTGCCGCTTTGATATTCTGATTAAGTCCTGCTTTTATTAAATATGCCGACAAAGACAAGCCGCACTTTTTAGCATTGCGTTGAAGTGCTGCTCGTTCTCCATCGGTAACACGAATATTAATTAATCTGTTTCTTGTTCTCATAAATCATTTTCCTTTCATCTTATCTTTGCGGGGTTAAAGGGGTGTCCCCATTCGGCTTTAGCCGTCAGGTTTTGTGCCTGTGGCTTTACAAAACCTATGCTCGTTACAGTCTGCGACTGCAAATTATCAGTGGCTTAAAAATTAATGACTGCCTGTTATCTTGTTCGATACAACAGACAGTCATTTTTTATTATCCAGCTCTCTTTTCATTGAAGTAACCCGTTTCTTCCCATACCTTTTTGTCGGGACAGTAGTAATTGTACTCACTTGAATTCTCCAGCTTTATGGCATATCCAAATTTGAGGATGCCTTTTTGAAGTCCGATTCGGACATACTGAGCATCTTTTCCTATCGCCTTTGCAATTTCGGTTATTGGAACATTTCTTCCTGTGAAATTAGGACTTTCAATATAAACCTTTTCCGTCATTGTATCACCTCCCATTTAATTATTGTGAAATATTAATTCGCAAATTCATTATATATGAATTTATACGACTTGTCAATATTCACACGAAATAAAAATTCACATTAACACTTGAAATACATTTTGAAATGTGGTATATTGTTTGTAGAGGTGATACAAATGGGTAATTTACAGATTGAAATCGGTAAAAAAATTACCGAACAGAGAAAGAAAGCAAATATGAATCAAAGTGATTTAGCATTTGAACTTGATAAATCTTTGCGTACTATTCAGAAATACGAAAGCGGAGATATAGACATTTCCATATCCACGCTGCAGACGATTGCTGAAATATTAAATGTACCGATTAATTATTTTCTCGGTTATGACTCTTCGCATATTAAAATTGAAAGCCTTGCCGATGTTTATGCATTTATTTTTGAGCTTGATAAGAAAAAAGAAATCGACTTCAAAATCGAAGTCGAAAAAGCAACGGATATTCATAATTGGAAATGCTCTATCATCATAAATGGCAATGATCAAAATCACGAAATTAATTATCCTTTAGTACAGACGTTAAAAGAATTTCAGAAAAACAGAGACTCTGTAAATGTTTACTGGATGGGATACCAGCAGTATGATGAATGGGAAGAAAAGATGATAAACAGGCACAGCAATTGCTTTTTAACTGATAAAGAAAGAGAGTACTTAGACAATCAAACAAGAATGAGAAGATTTATTGAATTAAATAAAAATCGTATGGAAGAAATGATAGCACAACAGGATGATGGTGATGACGAGCAGTAAGCTCTTATCATAAATATTTTATTAAGGAGGTTTTGGAGTATTGAGATTGCCAAACGGATATGGCGGCGTCACTAAATTATCCGGTAGGCGAAGAAATCCCTATCTTGTCAGAAAAACTGCTGGCTGGCATTATGACGAAGAAAAGGACAAGCAGATTCAGGATTATATTGTAATAGGATATGCGCCCACAAAGGCAGACGGATTGCAAATGCTCGCAGAGTATAATAAAAATCCGTTTGACATTACTGCATCAAAGATTACTTTTAAGGAAATCTTTGATAGGTGGTCGGCAGGTAAGTTCCCTTCAATATCTGAATCAAATGTTAAAGGTTATCAGGCTTCATACAAGCTTTGTAAGTCTTTGTATAACAAAGCATTTAGAGATATTAGACTTGCAGATTTACAGTATGTAGTTGATAACTGCGGTAAAAACTATCCGACTTTACGAAAGCTAAAGGTGCTTTTCGGTCAGTTATATAACTATGCAATGAAGAATGATATTTGCAATAAAGATTATTCGGAATTTGTTGATATATTAAAATATAAAGACCGAAATCCTAACAAAATGGATAGAAACAAATTTACCAAAAAGGATATCGAACTCCTGTGGAAGCAAAAGGACGAAAAGTATTATCAGATTGTTTTAATGCTGATCTACACAGGTGTAAGAATATCCGAAATGCTTGATTTGAAAAAAGAAAACGTTCATTTGGATGAACAGTATTTTGATGTTTTAGCCAGCAAAACAGAAAACGGTATAAGAAAAGTTCCGATAGCAGACAAGGTATTGCCATTCTTTAAGAACTGGTATAACGATACCGACAGCGAATATCTTCTTCATACAGAAGACGGAGAACAATTCAAATACCGTAATTACTATGATAGTTATTTCTTACCACTAATGACCAATCTCGGCTTAAAACAAACTCCGCATTGTTGTAGACACACTTGTGTTTCGATGCTTGTGGAAGCAGATGTAAGCCAGACGATAATCAAAAAGATTGTTGGTCATTCGGGTGCAATGACGCTAACCGAAAAAATCTACACTCATTTGGACATAGAGGAACTTGTGAATGCAATCAACAAGATTTAAACATAAAGAAAGAGATGCCTTTCCATTAAGAAAAACATCTCTTTTATACATATAAATTTGTTGCTTGTGTGTTACTTGTTTGTTACTTGTAACGCAATATTCACTACTATTCAGTCCATCTGACAACTCCAAAAACCCTGTAAATAAAGGCTCCCAGCAGTCGTGAGAAATCTGAAGATTATCTCTTTGAGAACTGTGGTGCGCGACGAGCTTTTTTGAGACCCGGCTTCTTTCTTTCCTTCATACGTGGGTCACGTGTGAGGAAGCCTGCCTTCTTAAGTGCAGGGCGGAGCGCCTCGTCATACTGGAGAAGAGCTCTTGCAATACCGTGACGGATTGCGCCTGCCTGACCTGTAACACCGCCGCCGTTTACACGGCAAACAATGTCAAACTTCTCAGTTGTCTCTGTAAGATTAAGAGGCTGACGAACGATAAGCTTGAGTGTCTCAAGGCCGAAATAATCGTCAATGTCTCTGTCGTTGATTGTGATTTTGCCGGTACCTGCGTAAACACGTACACGAGCTACAGATTCTTTTCTTCTGCCTGTGCCGTAGAAATAAGGATTTGTTTCGTACATAATTCAGATACCTCCCTTATAATTCCCAAGCTTCAGGCTTTTGAGCCTCGTGCTTGTGCTCAGCACCCTTATAGATGCGACATCTTGTAAGCTGCTTTCTGCCGAGTGTGGTATCAGGAACCATACCCTTAACAGCAAGCTTCATAGCAAAGTCACTCTTCTCTTCCATAAGAGTACCGTACTTAACTTCCTTAAGATTACCGATGTAACCTGTGTGATGCTGATAAAGCTTCTTATTGAGCTTATCGCCTGTGAGAACAGCCTTATCAGTGTTGATGATAATAACGAAATCACCGCAGTCTACATTTGGCATAAAGATTGGCTTATGCTTACCTCTGAGGAGAACTGCAGCTTCACTTGCTACACGTCCGAGAGGCTTGTCAGCAGCATCAATAATATACCACTTGCGCTCGATTTCGTCAGCTTTTGGCATAAATGTTGACATAATCAATATCCTCCAAATTAAAATTTTGAATAGTTGACCGCATTGACTTTCGTAACCGATGCAGTCATTTCTTAGTGCTTGAATATAATAGCACAGTGTATTTTGATAGTCAACAAAAAATTTGAAATAATTTCATTAAAAAGGTGTATTACTCTTGTTTTCTAACTTTTTCTAACATATTCACATCAAAATCTAACTTATTATTTATCGAAATTTATGGCTGATTTTGATGGCGGGGTTCTTATGAGTATACAAATATTGCTTGAATTCCTACTAAATCAGTAGTATAATAGCGTATATATTAATATAAGGATTATACGATATGAAGATAAGTGAAATATTAAAAAATAAAAAAGTGACCGTATCCTTTGAGGTTTTTCCGCCGAAGGAGTGGGCGAAGATTGCTGACACCAAAAAGGTAATCAGCGAAATGGTTAAGGACAAGCCGTCATTTATGAGCGTTACGTACGGCGCATCGGGAACTACAAGCGGATACACTACGGAGATTGCAAACGCTATTAAAGAGGGCGGTGTTACTGCGCTTTCACATCTTACGTGTTTGACGTCGACTAAAGAAAAGATAAACTCTGTTCTTGACGAGCTTGAGGAAAACTCAGTTGAGAATATTTTAGCGCTCAGGGGCGATATTCCAAAGGATTTCGTTATGAGTGAAAATCAGTATTATCATAACGCCTACGAGCTTGTCAGCGAAATCAAGGCAAGGGGCAATTTCTGTATCGGTGGTGCGTGCTATCCTGAGACTCACCCCGAGTCACCGAACAGGGTTGAGGATATTGCTCACCTTAAGGAAAAGGTTGACTGCGGTCTTGATTTCTTAACCTCGCAGATGTTTTTTGACAATGATGCGTTTTACAATTTCCTTGAAATGTGCGAAATCAAGGGAATCAATGTTCCTATCATTGCCGGCATAATGCCTATTACAAATGCAAAAATGATTAAAAGAAGCGTTGAGCTTTCAAACTGCTCTCTGCCAAAGAAGTTTGAAAAAATTATGGAGCGCTTCGACGAAAATCCCGACGCTATGAAGCAGGCCGGTATTATCTATGCAACCGAGCAGATAATAGATTTAATGGCAAACGGTGTTAATAATATCCATATTTATACGATGAACAAGCCTGACGTTGCCCATCAGATTATGAAAGGACTGTCGGCAATTATCAATGAATAGGGCTGAAATTTTGCGTTATCTCAGAACCTCATCAAAAACAGATGACGAAAGGCTTCTGAGCCTGATTGACGAGTGTTGTTCAGAGGTAAATGACTGTGTAAAGCCGAAAACACTTCATAGGATTTTTGACTGCAAGGTAACTGACGACAGCTTAATAATCGGTGACGTTTCGTTTCATAGCAAAAGGCTTGCCGATACAGTTAAGGGTTGCAGCAAGGTCTGTATTTTCGGTGCGACCTTGGGCACGGAATGTGACAGGCTTCTGAGGACATACGGGGTAACGGACATTTCAAAATCAGCGGTGCTTCAGGCGTGCCTTGCCTCAAAGATTGAGGAGGTCTGCGACAGTCTTGAGGATACACTCAGAGCAGAGGGTATGAACCTCAGACAACGGTATTCACCCGGTTATTTTGATTTGGATATAAAGGAAAATAAAAAAATATTTGATATGATTGAGCTGACAAAGCGTATCGGTATTACGCTGACAGATACGTACCAGATGGTACCGACAAAGTCAGTTACAGCAATTATAGGTATTGAAAATGATTAGATTTTTTGACGGCGGAATGGGAAGTATGCTGAAGCTTTCAGCAGGTGAGCTCCCTGAAAAACTGAATATTTCCCAGCCTGACAGGGTTTATGCTGTCCATAAGGGCTATGCAGAAGCAGGTGCAGAGTTTATCACGGCTAACACCTTTGGTGCAAATTCGCTTAAATATGACAACGTAGCTGAGCTTGTTAAGGCAGGCGTACTTCTTGCAAAAAAAGCAGGCAAAAAAGTAGCACTCGACATAGGTCCTACGGGCAAGCTTTTAAAGCCTATGGGCGACCTTGATTTTGAAAAAGCAGTCGAGCTTTTTTCAGAGGTTGTAGTTGCCGGTAAAGATGATTCCGATGTGGTTATCATTGAAACAATGAGCGACACTTATGAGCTGAAAGCCGCTGTTTTAGCCGTAAAAGAAAACTGTGACCTGCCTGTTATCGCATCAATGATTTTTGACGAAAAGGGCAGACTTCTCACAGGCGGCGACGTTAAAACTGCCTGCGCAATGCTTGAGGGTCTCGGCGTTGACGTGATCGGTCTTAACTGCGGTCTCGGTCCAAAGCAGATGATAGGCCTTGTTAAAGAGCTCAGAGAATGTACGTCTCTGCCGATTCTCGTTATGCCGAATGCGGGACTTCCCGAATCTGTCAACGGTCAGACGGTGTATAACGTTTCGCCGAAAGAATTTGCCGATGATATGCTTGAAATCGCAAGGCTCGGTGTCTCTTATCTCGGCGGCTGCTGCGGCACAACGCCTGAGCATATTAAAGAGATGATTTCGCTTTGCAGGGATATACCCGACTCAGTACCGCAAAGGAAAAATGATACGGTTGTTTCTTCTTATTCAACTGCCGTAACTATCGGCAAAAAGCCTGTAATTATCGGCGAAAGGATTAATCCGACAGGCAAAAAGCTATTCAAAGAGGCGCTTAGAAATAATGATATAGATTACGTTATCAAGGAGGGTCTTTCTCAGCAGGAGAAGGGCGCACATATCCTTGATGTCAACGTCGGTCTGCCTGAGATTGACGAGGTAAAAATGCTCAGCGATGCGGTATATAATCTGCAGAGTGTTCTGCCTTTACCGCTTCAGCTTGATTCGTCAGACCCGAAGGCGCTTGAAAAGGCAATGCGTATTTATAACGGAAAGCCGATGGTTAATTCCGTAAACGGCAAGCAGTCCTCAATGGAGGAAATTTTTCCGCTTGTCAAAAAATACGGCGGTGTTGTCGTATGCCTATGCCTTGATGAAAACGGTATTCCCGAAACGGCACAGGGCAGAATTGACATTGCTGAAAAAATAATCAATACCGCCAAAGAGTACGGTATTGACAAAAAAGACCTTGTTGTTGATGCGCTGACAATGACTATTTCAACAAACAAGGATAATGCTGTAGAAACGCTTAAAGCGGTTAAGTATATCAGAAATGAGCTTGGAGTCGGCACAGTTCTCGGTGTGTCGAATATCAGCTTCGGTCTGCCGAAGCGTGAGGCGATAAATACTGCATTTTTTACTCTTGCGATTGAAAACGGACTTTCAGCAGGTATCATAAATCCGCTCAGCGAAGCAATGATGAACGCCTATTATTCATTTAATGCGCTGTCAGGCTATGACGATAACTGCGCAGAGTATATTGAATCTGTCACCTCAGCACAAACAACGGCTCAGACAACAGCTTCATATGACTTGAAAACTGCGATTATCAAGGGAATTAAAGAGGACGCAGGTGCGTGCGCCAAGGAGCTTTTGAAAACTACGGAAGCGCTTGAGGTTATTAATCAGTATATAATCCCTGCACTTGACGTTGTGGGCGACGGCTTTGAAAAAAACAAGGTATTTCTCCCTCAGCTTTTGATGAGTGCCGATTCTGCAAAAGAGGCATTTAACGCAATCAAGGAGCATCTTGTTTTAACAGGACAGGAAAAGAAAAGTGAAAATAAAATAATCATCGCAACAGTTGAGGGGGACATCCACGATATCGGAAAGAATATTGTTAAGGTACTTCTTTCAAATTACGGCTTTGACGTGATTGATTTAGGCAAGGACGTTAAGTGTGAAACGGTGCTTGAGGAGACAATTAAAAATGATTGCAAGCTCGTTGCACTTTCAGCCCTTATGACAACTACTGTTCCTAATATGGAAAAGACTATCGAGCTTATTCATAATAATACAAATGCAAAGGTGCTTGTCGGTGGTGCAGTACTCACTAAGTCATATGCGCAGATGATAAACGCAGATTTCTACGCAAAGGACGCAATGGAAAGTGTAAGGATAGCTAAAGAATTTTTCGGAGGTGATGTGAAATGATGATTTCAACCAAAGGCAGATATGCTCTTATGATTATGACGTATCTTGCAGAGCATCAGGATAAAGGCGCAGTATCGTTAAAGGATATAGCCGAGGATAACGGCATGGGCATCAAGTACCTTGAAATCATCGTTGCCTCGTTAAATAAAGCAGGACTGCTTGAAAGCTCACGAGGAAAAAACGGCGGATACAGGCTCAATAAATCACCTGAGGAATACACGCTTTCATCAATTCTCCACGTTGCAGAGGGAAGCCTGGCGCCCGTTGCGTGCGTTGAAACAGACTGCTGTGAAAATTCACCGAATTGTAAAACATACACAATGTGGAAAGAGCTTGACGATTTGATTGAGGATTATCTCGCCTCCAAAACCTTAGCAGATTTATTATAAGCTCAAAAATACTTATGTTTATAGTCACTTTATAGCAAATGATATAGTTGTTAAAAAGGAGGTAAAAATATGAAAAAACGTTTTTCAGTTACTATGGCTATAGTATTGTCAATTTCAATTATAACGGCTTGCTTTACGATTCCTGTTATAGTTAATAACAAAGAACCGTTACCCCTTGCAAGCTATGAAGAGGTTAAGCAGTATTGTGATGAAATAAAGTCAATGAGCCTTGATGAAGATGCCGTAAACAGCCGTTTGCTCGTTATGGCAAATAAAAAAATAGACTATAAAGGCGCCGTTCAGGTGGCTGAATGCAGTGACGGCAGTTATGTACTGCAGTATGAGAATAGACAACAGGCAGAAGAAGCCTTTGATTACTATGAAGGCAAAAGCTGTGTGTTAGCAGTTTGCTTTGATAATATTGTGGATATTGAATTAACCTCGTCCGACCCGGCAGATTTCAGTTCAAATACATATAGTGCAACGAACAGTAATATTGATGATGCCTACAAGCTTTTAGCAGAAAATAACATAGAATTGCCGGAAATCAAGGTAGGCATTCTTGATACAGGTGTGGCACTGAATGATATTACAACTCCGCGTTTTTTGGGTGGATATTCCTATCTGGACGGATATGCCTCAAACGGCACACAGGTTCCTGATACGGCAAAGGGTTTTCATGGCACATCGTCAGCCGGAACAGTAATCAGAAATACGCTTGATAACGTTAAAATATACAGCTATCAGGTAAGCGGCGGCGATGGTACAGGTGTAGGATATTCCGGTCTTAGCAGTGCAATAAAGCTCGCAGGCTCTCAGGGCTGTAATGTGTTAAATGTAAGCTTTATTCTTGGATATAGTGCTAGTGGATTTAGTAGTATGCTTAACTATACAAATAATACTATAAAGCAGGTTACAAATGCAGGGTGCCATATAGTCTGCTCTGCCGGTAACGATAAGAAGAATTTAAGTGATTTGTATTACCTGCCTCAAAGGTGTGATAACGTAATAGTTTCAGGGGCAAATGATTTGAATAATGTAAGAGCTTCCTTCAGTAACTACGGCACATTAGTTGATATATATACTCTTGGTAACGGAGTAAGCACTTGTGATGTTGACGGAAGTTTATTAGAAAACTATAACGGAACCTCTGCATCATCGCCTGTCCTTGCATCAATATGCACAATACTTCTGACAGTTAACCCCGATATTACGAATGATGAAATAGTAACACTTCTTCGGGATACGGGATATGGTTTTGATGAAGAAGAAAGCAAACTTTCTTATTATATAATTGCCGATGCATATGAGGCTGTTAAAAGTCTGCTTAATTCTAAAGGACTGAGCAAAGCTCAATTCAGCTATGAAATAACGAAAGACGAGCTTACTAATGATGCAGTCTTAACAATAAATGCATCTGACGATACGGAAATTTGTTATAGAGAAAACAGCACAAGCTCAATATATATCAAGCCGTATAAAGATAAATATGTTGAGCCGCTTCACTTTTCTGAGGGCGGATTAGTAAGCATTTGTGCTTATTCTCCGAATAAGGAAAAGAATTATAAATTAATCAGAATTCCAAATTATAATGAAGCAGATTATTCGGTAACCGAAGCAGTTAAGAGTTGGGAAGTTAATATACTTAATTATTATAATACTACGGAAAAATGTGTCACCATACCTGAATATATAGATGATGTTCAGATTCAGGAAATAGGAGCATACTGTTTTACAGGTAATGAAAATATAGAAAAAGTAATTCTGCCGCCAAGCGTTACTACGATTGACGAATATGCATTTGCAAGCTGTCCTAATCTTAAGGCTGTTGTGGCAAGCGGAGTAACAACCTGTAAAAGATATTGCTTTAGTAACAGTACAGGTCTTGCCCGTGTATCACTGCCTAAAATGAAAGACGGCAATACAGGCCTTTTTGAAAATTGTGTCAGCTTGAAGCTTCTTGAATGTAGTTCAATGTTTATAAATTATCATAGGTGCTATTATAATTGCAGCTCTTTAAAGCTGCTTTATGCAATGGTTACATATGATTTTTCCAAAATTACCATCAATAAAAATGCAGTGATGGGCACGTCATTAACGGTGTTAACGAACGGTGCGGTCTCAGACGCTGATGCGGCAGGCATTAAGGTGTTAAAAACCCTTGACAAACACACCTGTGAATATATGTGTGAGGATAATTATGACGGTACGTTTTCATATTACTGTGTCTGGTGCTGGAAAGAGCAACAATTAAGTAAAGACGATTTGTTAGTTATGTGGGATGTAAAATATATTAATAAAGAGCCGTCATATTACAGTGACGGATATCTGCTTGACGTTAATGAAGATAATATAATAAATGCCAAAGACTATGCTATAATCAATAAAATGTAATAAAAAAAGGACTTGTTCACATTATGAACAAGTCCTTTTTATGTTTGTTAATATCTTATAAATTCCTTAACCTTATCAATATTTTCAAGCCCCTGTTTATAGCCGAGGTCGTATATTTTTTGTAGCTTTTGGGGATTTTTTTCAAGCGTTGGAGCATTCAAAGGCTCATTCGGACAAATAACAAACGCATTGCCGAGCCTCTCCTGCTCAAAAACATATTCTCTTTGGCTGTTATATACATTGTGTCTGACAAGAACATTGTCAATAACAAGCGGATATTTTCTAAGTGCCCATTTAAGAATACCTGTGTGCCCCATAGGACTTTTAACATAGTCCTTGTCCTGCGTCAGAATAACAACGCATTTTTCGCATCCGTCCTCAAACGCACGCTTGAGCGGGATTGAATCCGTCAAGCCCCCGTCATAGTAAACGTCCTTGCCAAGCAGAACAGGCTTTGTTGCAACAGGCAGAGCACAGCTTGCTCTCAGTTCCTCACAGCCATTTCTGAAATCTGTTGGGTAAAAATATTCTGTTTTGCCAGTGTTTGCATTCGTCACAACACAGCACATAACAGCATTTGATTTATCATAATTATCGTAGCTGAGCGGTAAAATATCGTACGTCAGCTCGCCGAATATCCATTTGGAGTTAAGATATTCGCCGTTTTTTATCATCGACTTAAAGCTCATATATCTCTCGTCACCTGAATATCCGATTGATATATCCCTCATTCTGTGGATGTCCTTTCCGAGAAAGGAGACACCGTTGCACGTGCCTGCAGATACGCCAATAACGTACGGAAATTCAATATCGTTTTCCATAAATGCGTCAAGCACACCGCTCGTATAAATTGCTCTGAGCCCTCCGCCCTCAAGCACTAATCCGTTTTTGTACATTCTATAACCTTCTTTGATGCTAATTGTTAATATTAGTTTGGGTAATATTTGTGTTTTTTAAAATGCTTTTTCTCAATTTGCTTAATCATTATATTACTTCCAAAATAGATTTTAAATTGTCGAAACAATAGTCGGCATTACGGTTTTGCCCATTATGCACAAGGATTGTTTTCATTCCGGAATTGTTTCCGCCTATTATATCTGCATTAACGCTGTCGCCAATCATAATAAATTCAGTATCATTTGGATATAAGTTTTTTGCGATTTCGAATATTTCAGGTCTTGGCTTATCATATCCGACAACGGCAGATACAATAAAGTTATCAGAATATCTGTCTAAATTCAACGCCTTTATAACATCAATTAAATCAGGGTAGTTGTTAGAAAGAATAACATTTTTATGTCCTTTTTTAATTGCTGCATTCAATGTTTCAACTGAATCAGGATATAGCTCGTAATTTGATACTTCTTTTATTATACTTCGTACTTTCTGACTTGCTTCTTTTGCAATACTTTCATTGATGCCGAGACTTATATAGTCTTTTAATATTTTATTGTTCATAAAGTCCCACCATTTTTCATTTGTGAGACTGCTGTAGTCCTCATTCGGCGTATGCCACGTAAAACCGCTTGCCATACATTTTCGTATATCATTAAAAGCTACACAAGTGTTTTTGTCAGTTTCCCTCAGTGAACGATAAACACTGCTGCTCCAAAGATGATTAGAGTGGACAAGTGTGCCGTCAAAGTCCCAAAGAATAATTGCCATTATGTATCAATTCTTTCAAATTTATCAATTGTATTAAGTTTGAAATTCAAGAAATTAAAAGGCTGTTTCATCCTGTGAAACAGCCGATTGTTTATTAATTTTATTCAGCCTTTTTCTTAGTTGTCTTTTTTGCAGGCTTTTTCTTAGGAGCTTCCTCCTCAGCAGGTGCCTCCTCAACAACTGTATCCTCACGCTTTGCCTCAACGATTTCAATCTCGTTGTCGCACTCGAAGAAATCATTATCGTCAAAATACTCAGGCTCTTTTTTACCTGTAAACTTTTTAACAGCTACGTAAACAGCTGCTGCAATAGCGGCAAGAGCAACGATAGCACTGATAACCTTTAAAATCTTTTTGATATCCATAATAGTTACCCCCTTTAAATTCTGATTCTATTATAAAATGATTACAATATAAAGTCAAGCGAAAAAATAAACTCCTATGTGGGGTATCCCTCACAGGAGTTTAAAGCATTAACTTTTAAGCGTTAGCCTTCTTAACAAGATTGCTCTTCTTTCTTGCTGCACAGTTTTTGTGGATAAGATTGCTTGCTGCAGCCTGATCAATCTTCTTAACGGCAGCCTTAACAAGTGCGTCCTTATCATCAGCGTTTGTCTCAATAGCAGCATTAGCCTTTTTGATGGCTGTCTTAAGTGCTGAGTTAGCAGCCTTATTGTTAGCAGCCTTAACAGCGTTAACCTTTACTCTCTTCTTTGCTGATTTGATGTTTGCCATAATTCTCACTCCTTTGATAATAGTGGATTTTAGATATAATGGGACTGATTCCCTTGTATTTTTATGCTTATGTATCTTAGCACACCTTTTTTAAAATTGCAAGTATTTTTTTATTTTTGGATATACTTTTATTGAAAAAACAATTTTAAAGGGTGTATTTTATGGAAAATCGTACCGATTTGGCAGTGGAATCCTTTGAATCAATTGACAAAACTGCTATCGACGGAGTTAAGGTCAGGGAGGAGGACGGTGTAACAGTCGTTACTGTTTTAAACGAAAACGGCGCAGAGACAATAGGCAAGCCTATTGGCAAATATATTACCTGCTCTGTTCCGTCATTTATCAATGATACGGATATTTTCGACGGCAGGCTCAATAAACTTTCAACCATTTTAAAATCACTTCTGCCTGAGAATATTAACTCTGTTCTCGTTGCAGGTGTAGGAAATCTCGACATAACCGCAGATGCTTTAGGGCCAAAGACAAATAATTACGTTTTAGCGACAAGGCATATTATTGAAGCTGAGGAAAAGCCTGAAATTTTTAAAGATATTTTCAACGTATCTGGCGTTGCAACGGGTGTTCTTGCAGATACCGGTATTGAGTCTGCAGAAATCATTAAGGGTGTTGTTGATGTAACAAAGCCGTCGTGCGTGATTGTCGTTGATGCTCTTGCCGCCTCGTCATCAGAAAGGCTTGGCACAACCGTGCAGATGTCCGATGTCGGCATATCTCCCGGCTCAGGTGTCGGCAATCATAGGTATGAAATTTCAAAAAACACGCTCGGTATACCTGTTGTGTCAATCGGCATCCCTACAGTCGTTTCTGCATCCGTTATCAGTAACGGGCAGGACAACTCGCAAATGTTCGTGACTCCAAGAGAAATTGACAGGATAACCGAGCAGGGCGCAAAGCTTATCGGTATGACAATCAACGTCTGCCTGCAAAAAAATATCGGCGCGCACGATTTATTTTCCCTCGTGGGATAAAGTGACAAATTGCATCATATATATTTGTATATAATAATCTGTATATGGTGAACATATGAAAAAGGATATAGCAATTTTCATAACTAATATTATTGCAATGCTGTGCGCCGTAGTGTTAATTATCAACGTTGCACCGAATATTGCATCTGAAATAGGAGTGTTTAATCAGGGAGTAATAACAATTTTTTCACCGCAGAAAATCGTCGCAAATTTTACTGAAATTTCCAATACTAAAACCGAGACCACAGAGAATACTAATAACACCGCAACAGAAGTGATGAAGTCTTCCTCAGGAATATCAGGGAAGGACAGCAACCGATATTCCGATATAAAGGAGACTCCTGCTGACATAGCTAAGCTGATGAGTGATGCTGAAAAAACTATTAAAGATGAAAAGGTAAAGGGTAAAACGTCAGAAGAGGATTACTTCGGCGGGGGGACCTTAGTGTCCTTTGACCGAGTCGAAATCCAAAGTAAAATACCTGAATCGTTTTATAAGCTCAATATTGAAGATCTCCTTAAACAGAAGGCAGACCTCACTATTCAAGATATTTCAAAACCGACAGTTCTTGTTTACCACAGTCACACCACAGAAAGCTATACACTTCTGGATGTGGGTTATTATACAGAGTCTTTCGACCTTCGCTCAGAGGATAATGATAAAAATATGGTGAGGGTCGGAGACGAGCTGTGTAAATATCTCGAAGATATGGGAATAGGAGTCATTCACGATACTGCTATTCACGATAAAAACTATAACGGCGCTTATGATTCTTCAAGAAAATCGATTGAAGAGTACCTTGAAAAATACCCTACAATCGAAATAACCATAGACGTGCACCGTGACGATATTACATATGACAACAAAACAAAAGTAAAACCAACCGTAACAATTGACGGCAAAAAAGCTGCCAGAATGATGATAATTGCCGGCGCAGAATACGGCAAAGTAGAAAATTATCCCGACTGGGAATATAATCTTAGATTTGATCTTGCTGTTCAGAACAAGGTCAGCGAGATGTATGACGGCTTAATGCGACCTGTGCTTTTTTCTCAGCGCAAGTATAATATGGATGAAACAAAAAATTCTTTTTTGTTAGAAGTAGGGACAGATGCCAATACTCTTGATGAGGCTTGCTATTCCGCACGCCTGTTTGCCACTGCATTTGGAGAACTGCTTAAAGAGGAGTATACAGAAAAATAAGGAGTGTTAAAATTGAAGATAAAAATTACTGTCATTTTACTTTGTGCCGTTATCATTTTGGGTGCAGGTATGAGCGTTGCATACTATAATACTAAATCCTTTGGCTTTGATGAAAATGCAAAGGTCGTGCATTATGATGATGAAAAAATCTCTTTTATGGATTTTGATATATATTACAAAGATGTGACAGGATTTATAGACAGGGTAAGCGAAATTATACCCGAAAAGTCACGCACAGTATTTATCTAAACACATCATAATGTGGTCATATATAATGTATATAATATATATAGATTGGTTAAAGAATAGCATAATTTAATAACAGATATTACATAAATATTACATGGATTTGAAACACTAGGCACAGTGTGAAAAAACATCGAAAAAAACTTAAATAAAGTGTTGACAAAGGCAAACAAATATGTTAATATTGCAAAGCGCTCTTGAGGGAAGCGGTAAAAAAGAGCTTCACGAGAGAGAGAGCAAAAGGACCTTGAAAATTGAACAACGACGAGAGGAACCCGATAAGAT
>JAFLSA010000199.1 GCA_022511185.1 Eubacterium sp. | reverse complement strand
GAACGTCCCGAATAGTCAACACGCTTACCGAGAAGGTTCTGACGGAAACGTCCCTGCTTACCCTTAAGCATATCTGAAAGAGACTTAAGAGGTCTGTTGTTTGGACCTGTTACAGGTCTGCCGCGGCGTCCGTTATCAATAAGAGCGTCAACAGATTCCTGAAGCATTCTCTTTTCGTTTCTGACAATGATTTCAGGTGCACCGAGCTCAAGAAGTCTCTTAAGACGGTTGTTACGGTTAATAACACGTCTGTAAAGATCATTAAGGTCTGACGTTGCAAATCTGCCGCCGTCAAGCTGTACCATCGGACGGATATCAGGCGGAATAACAGGAATAACGTCAAGTATCATCCACTCAAGCTTATTGCCGCTGTGATAGAAAGCATCAATAACGTCAAGTCTCTTGAGAAGTCTTGCTCTCTTCTGACCTGTTGCGCCCTCAAGCTCTTCAGTAAGCTCGGCACGAAGCTGTCCCACGTCAATGCTCTGAAGAAGCTCTTTGATAGCCTCGGCGCCCATTCCTGCTTTAAAGTCATCCTCGTATCTCTCACGCATTTCTGCATACTCTTTGTCATTGAGAATCTGCATCTTTGCAAGTGGAGTATCACCGGGATCGGTTACAATATAAAGTGCAAAGTAAAGCACCTTTTCAAGATATCTCGGACTGATATCGAGTACAAGACCAAGACGGCTTGGAATACCCTTGAAATACCAGATATGAGATACAGGAGCTGCAAGCTCGATATGTCCCATACGCTCACGGCGTACCTTTGCGCGTGTAATTTCAACACCGCAGCGCTCACAGACTTTTCCCTTATAACGAACTCTCTTATACTTACCGCAGTGACATTCCCAGTCCTTCATAGGGCCGAAAATCTTTTCACAGAAAAGACCGTCACGCTCAGGCTTAAGAGTTCTGTAATTTATTGTTTCAGGCTTTGTTACCTCACCGTAAGACCATTCACGGATCTTCTCGGGAGATGCAAGGCCGATTCTTATTGAGCTGAACTCATTTTCATAATTATTCATTTGGAAGCACTCCTTTTCAGTATTTTTTAAGCGGAAGTCGTATCAGATTATTCGTCATCTTCATCGTCACCGAAATCATCGGCAAACAAATCAGCAAACATATCTGACTGACCTGCTTCCTCGCCTTCACCGTCGGCATCTTCAACGCCGTAGCCTTCCTGACCCTCAAAGTCATTAACTGTGGTGAAAGCCTGCTCGTCAATAGGCTGAATGCCTGTACCGTCGTCGAGATCCTGCTTGAGCTCAACCTCGTTACCGTCACGGTCAAGCACCTTTGTGTCAAGACCAAGAGCCTGTAATTCCTTGAAGAGAACCTTAAAGGATTCAGGTGTGCCTGCTGTCGGGATGTTCTCACCCTTAACGATAGCCTCATAGGTGCGGACACGGCCAACAACGTCGTCTGACTTAACAGTTGCAATTTCCTGAAGCGTGTAAGCAGCACCGTAAGCCTCAAGTGCCCAAACCTCCATTTCACCGAAACGCTGTCCGCCGAACTGAGCCTTACCAC
>JAFLSA010000198.1 GCA_022511185.1 Eubacterium sp. | reverse complement strand
GGCGTAGGAGAATTTTAATTAAGAAATATTTGTGGGCAGAAAGGCTATGGAAATTAAATGAAAGCAACTATTAAAACAAATAAAGGCAATATGAGCTTTGAGCTTAATGAAAAGGCGGCACCAAAGGCGGTTGAGAATTTCACCACCCACGCAAAAAACGGCTATTATGACGGTCTTATTTTCCATAGAGTAATCAAGGACTTTATGATTCAGGGTGGCGACCCGACAGGAACTGGCTGTGGCGGTGAGTCAATCTGGGGAAAGGCCTTTGAGGACGAATTTTCACTTGATGCCCGTAATTATTACGGCGCACTCTCAATGGCGAACAGCGGACCTAACACAAACGGCTCACAGTTTTTTATCGTTCAGGCTAAGACTGTACCTGATTCACTTCTTTCTCAAATGGAGGGCTTAAAGAATAACGGCTTTCCACAGGAGGTTATTGATAAGTACAAGGAAGTCGGCGGCACGCCGTGGCTTGACTTTCACCACACAGTATTCGGTATGCTCACAGACGGCGCAGACGTGCTTGAGGATATAGCGTCAACAAGAACGGGTATGGCAGATAAGCCTGTCTATGACGTGGTTATTGAAACAATTGAAATAGAAGATTAATTATGACAAATTAAACCCCTCCTACTGACTATAATTAAGTTAGTGGGAGGGGTATTTTTGACTTTATACGTTGATGTGCTTTTTGTAGTAAACTTTTTTATTACATATCTTCTCTTGCTATTAACAAAGCTGTTTGTAAAGGAAAACACCAAAACCGCAAGACTTCTGATTTCTTCATTCGCAGGTGGTTCATATTCTCTCGTTATACTCATTGATGAGCTTCATTTTTTAATAACCGCATTGGGCAAAATTATCGTATCCGCAGTTATAATTCTGATTGCTTTCGGCTTTAAAAGGGCAACCGTTTTTATAAAAACGTTATGTATATTTTACTTTTCAAATATGCTTCTTTTAGGTGTAATACTTGCACTTTGGCTTCTGTTTAAGCCGCAGGGGATAGCAATACATAATGACGTTCTTTACTTTGATATCCCTGCAAGAGCACTTTTGATAAGTGCACTTTTTGCGTATCTCATAGCACTTTTGGTGGTAAAGCTCTATAACCGCACAGTCGGAAAAAATGAGATTTATTCACTTACGATTTTCAAAAACGGTGAGGAGCTGCATATGTTTGCCTTTGCGGATACGGGAAATAAGCTTAAAGAGCCTTTTTCAGATTATCCTGTAATCGTTGTTGACGGCAGTAAAATATCCTTTGATGCCGAGCGTGTTATACCGTTTAATTCAGTAGGTGGAGAGGGGGTGCTAAAAGCCTTTAAGCCGGATAAAATTATAATCTCCTCCGGCAAAAAATCCTTTGAAACGGATAAGGTATACGTAGCTGTGTCATCAGTAGAGTCAAAAGATTTCTCAGCAATCTTAAACCCTGAAATAATAAATATATGAGGGAATTAGTGTGATAAATCACACTAATCAAAATTATATTGCCCTCAAAATTTGCCTATGGCATAATTTTGAGATGGCTAAATTT
>JAFLSA010000197.1 GCA_022511185.1 Eubacterium sp. | reverse complement strand
CAGGAGCTTTCATCAGCGGATAAAAAATTTATTCCACCATTTGATTTTACAGGCGTAATATGATATTATAAAACTGTGAAAATTAATAAAGTAAAAGGAGATTAAAAATGAAAAAGTTTTTCTCAGAATTCAAAGAATTTATTGCAAAGGGTAACGTGCTTGATTTAGCAGTCGGCGTTATTATCGGCGGTGCTTTCTCTGCAATCGTTACGTCGCTCACCGACAATATCATTAATCCGCTTATCAACTGTATCGGCGGTGCAGAAATTCAGGGTAAAATCCACCTTATAGGCGATAACTATATTGACTACGGTGCATTCATTTCCGCAATCATCAATTTCATAATTATGGCTTTCATTATTTTCTGCATAGTTAAGGCGGTAAATAAGGCTATGTCACTCAACAAAAAGAAGGAAGAGGAGGTTGCCCCGGCACCGACAACTAAGGTTTGTCCTTACTGCAAGAGTGAAATTCCGATTGACGCTGTTAAGTGCTGTCACTGTACATCAGATATTCCTGAAGAGGAATAAGATAGGGTTTACTTTTCCTATACATACCGAGAGGGGTAAAATTTTATGAAAACTAAAGAGTATTCATTCAGAAGTAATTCAGGACTTTGTGAAATTAAAGCATGGCAGTGGGCACCTGATGATGAAAACAGTATCAAGGCTGTTTTGCAGATTCATCATGGTATGGCTGAACACTGTGGAAGATACAAGAACTGTATCAGAGCATTTACCGATATGGGATATGCCGTGTTTATGAACGATATGATAAATCACGGCAAGTCAAATCAGAAGAAAGAAGAGCTTGGATATTTCGGTGATAATGACGGCTACAAGGACATTATTGCCGATGCCAAAACACTAATGGATATTGCTAAGAAGGCGTATCCCGATAAGCCTTACATAATTTGCGGTCACTCAATGGGTAGTCTTATTATGAGATGCTTTATTAACGAGTGCGGCAACTGCTTTGACGGCGCTGTTTTTATCGGCACTTCAGGCTCAAATCCGCTTGCTAAAATCAGTATTGCTCTCACTAATATAATCGGTGGAATTAAAGGCAAAACGTATAAATCAGAGTGGCTTAAGAAGGTCGGCTTTGGTGCGTATGATAAGCCGTTTGAGCACAGAACGGATTATGACTGGGGCTCAAGAGATACGGCTACTATTGACGATTACGTTGCTGATGAATATTGCGGTTTCACCTTCTCCGCAATGGGTTATCAGGATTTAGCAAAGCTTGTTATGGATTGCAACAGCGATGAATGGGCAAATAATATTAACAAGGATACGCCTGTTCTTCTTATCAGCGGTTCAATGGACCCTGTCGGTAATTACACAAAGGGTGTTCAGGAGGTGTATGACAGGCTTGTTTCCACAGGTCATACAAAGGCTGAAATCAAGCTCTTTGAAGATGCAAGACACGAAATTCTCAACGAAATCAACAAGGAAGAGGTATACGATTATATCAATGACTTTATTGAGAGAACTGTGCTTAATAAATAAGATTTCAAACTTAAAACCATAAAAAAACTCGGTAGGTAAAACCTACCGAGTTTTTTCAGACTTTTGAAAAAGATGCAGAATTCCGTTTTCTTGCAATTAGAGCTGTATATAGATACTGCC
>JAFLSA010000196.1 GCA_022511185.1 Eubacterium sp. | reverse complement strand
TCTATAATTTTTTGATTTTTTTCAGAGTGGGCGAGTAGAATTTTTAACTGCTCTTCATAAGTTTCAGCCGATAAAAATTCTTTCAAATCTTCTTCCGTAATTGTGGGAGTTGCTTCTTCGATTTTCTTCATCGCTTTTACACCAAACTTGTCTTGTTCAGTATCAGGTTGCTTACCGCACCCAATCCCACGCTGAACATTGCGCCGCCTGCAAGACACATAATTACGTTTAAGAAAGAGGAATCCAACGGCGTAATCATAGGTATCATAGTAAACATAAGCATACCTGCGGCAAAAGAGCCGAGTATCGAGAGCCACGTTCTCTGTTTCCCTACAACGCTCAAGGTTACGTCAATAGCAACAAAAATCGCAGCCAAGAAGAACTTTGAGAGCATACACGCAAAAATATTGCCTGCATTTACTCCTACCAGCTCAAAGGAAAGCCCTGCAATTTTGCCGCCGAGCATTGCTCCGATAAAGTAACAAAGAAGCATACCTACGCTGCCGACAAATCCAACAAGCGATTTGGAAATAACGTAGTCGATTTTACTTGAACGGACGGTGAACAGATTTTTCGCATAGCCGCTTCTGAAATCTTCCGCAACGAATATACAAATTAAAACCGCCATAAGGAAGTACAGCATATTGATATTAGCCATACTCGTTAAATCCATACTCATACCTGCGCTGCTTAACGAGCCGATAGACTGCCATACGTTAGTAAATCCTTCAACCGCAGTTTCAACACCCGTTGTCGGATCTACCGTAGTATTAGGCATCATAGAAGTCATAACCAATATGAGGATAGGCATTACAAAACACACGCCGAGCATTATATAGACGAGCGGCATTGTGAACATTCTGCGGAAATCAACTTTAAGCATACTTTTCAGTCTTTTGCTAAAAGTTTGGGATTTAAACTTCATTTCCATATTATTTGCCCTCCTTCATCAAGTCGATATAGTATTCTTCCAGACCGATTTTTGCCGTCTTTATTTCCGTAACCGCAATGTTGACCTCGTTATAAAGATAAGAAACAATATCTTCGGCTTTTACATTATCATAAACACGGATATATTCTGCCTCGTCCAATTCCACACGGGAATACTTACGTTCAAGCACCCTTTTCGTCATTGCCATATCGCTTGCTTTCAGTGCAACGTAGGTACGGCAGTTCGCTTCCAATTCTGCGGCGGTCATTTCTTTTATCATCTTGCCGCCACGGACAATTCCGTAGTGAGTTGCAATCTTTTCAAGCTCGCCCAAGATATGAGATGATATTACAACCGTGCAGTTGTATTTCTTGGTAATATCCACAAGCACTTCACGCATAATTCTCATACCGTCTGCGTCCAGACCGTTTATCGGCTCGTCAAGAACAAGCAGCGAAGGATTGCCGAGCAGAGCCATAGCTATACCTATACGCTGTTTCATACCCAAAGAGCAATTCTTGAATTTGTTGGAGGCAGAGCCTTCCATACGCACGACTTTAAGGACTTTTCTGACTTCTTCCTCGGCGTTTGGGATAGAGAGGTTTGCTGCCTGCAACAGCATATTATTCCATACGCTGTAATTAGGGAAACAGCCGGGGGCTTCGATAAGTACGCCGATTTTTGCCCTGACGTCCTTATCCTTATAATCCCGTCCGAACAGTTTTATCTCGCCACCGTTAGGAACAAGCA
>JAFLSA010000195.1 GCA_022511185.1 Eubacterium sp. | reverse complement strand
CATTATGGAGAGAGCGAAAAAAACTGGATCGTGAATGCTCTGTAGAACAAGAAATAGCAATGCTGGAAAAATCTAAATTCAAAATAGTTAAGTGCGTCTATTCTTGTCAAAAGTTTTCAGTTATTGTTGCAATTAAATAATCTAATGGTGGCTAAATTCCATTTTGCCATCAAACCAAAAAACCACCCTATGGGGTGGTTTTCTTGTATCTGCTCAAAGAAAAAAGTTAACTTTTGAATATTTTGGCTATTCGTATTACATGTAACATATTAAAATTTGTCAATGTATTTTGTCGTTGTTTTAAATTCTTTTATCACCTCATCCGGCATAGATATAATACAGGTGATAAAATGAAAAAGGTTAAATTTAAAGAAAAGGTTATGCCCCGGTCAGCCGATTATTTTTTCGGTAAGCCACGCCTTGAAATGACAGGCCGGGAGTGCCTTGTAGACGGTTTACAGAGCATTGTTGAATATTCAAATGATAAGATTACTGTCAGTCTCGGCTCGCAGATAATCACGTTTTTCGGTGATAATTTGCGTATCAATTCCTTTACTCGTGAGGGTGCTGTGGTTGAGGGAAATATCATTTCAATGGAGTTTTCCTCTTGATATGGCTTTTCAGATGGATGTTCGGGTACGTGCGCTTTTCCTTTACAGGCGGCTTTGCGGAGAATTTTCTGACAGAGTGCTTTTCTGACGGGATTGAACTCAGAGATATCAGCATAAGTGACGAAGGCTTTATTGCTTATTGCAATCTTAAAACGTACAAAAAGCTTCACCGATATGCCTTTCGCCACGGCGGAAAGGTCAGAATAATTAAAAAAAGCGGACTGCCCTTTATTCTTTTACCGCTTAAAAACCGTATAGGCTTTTTTATCGGTATGCTTGCTTTTGTTGTGATTATTTCCTTTTTAAGCTGTTTTGTCTGGAATGTTGAAGTTGTAGGAAATGACAGGATAAGCGAAACATCAATTTTATCATATCTTGAAAATCATAATTTAAAATCAGGTGTTATGTGGAGCAGTGTTGAAAGGGACTCACTCTGCTGGGATATGATGAGCGAGTTTGAGGATATTTCGTGGGTGCATATAAATAAGATCGGTACAACCGCAAGAGTTGAGATTAACGAAACAAGGCTTGCCGACAAGGACGGCGACGAGGATAAGCTGAGAGGCATTAACGTTTTCAGAAAAGAGCTTGAGGTCGTTGCCTACAGGGAGCAAAAAAACGTGACCGTTAAGGAGATTAAAACGTACAAAAGACTTCACTTCTTTTCGGCCGATATTCCTCTTTATTTAAAAAAAGAAACAGGGGAATTTTCACAGCAGAGTGAAAAATATCTCACAATAAAAAATACGGTGCTTCCTATCGGTATTACAGAATATGAGGAGCGCTTTTTATCCTCAACGTCAAAAACAATGACGGATGACGAGCTTCTTGCTCTTGCAAAAAGAAAGCTGTCATATCAGGAAACAGAGGAATTTGACGGCTTTGAAATAATAAATAAAACAGAAAGTCATAAAATCGACGAGGACAAATGTGTTATAACTTCCTCTTATATTGTAAAAAGAAAATAATATATAAAACTTGAAAGGCTCTTTTCGTTATGGTAAAATATAACGTAACTACAGCATAACAAAAGAAAACCTAAGGAGGTAGAAATATGCAAATGACTTTCCGTTGGTTTGGTGCAGAGAAGGATACTGTTTCTCTCGACCAGATCAAGCAGATTCCGGGAGTAGTCGGCGTTGTTCCTGCTCT
>JAFLSA010000194.1 GCA_022511185.1 Eubacterium sp. | reverse complement strand
ATTCAGGGAAGATTGTTGAACTTCTTGACCAGGTCTTGATAACCTGCTTGTCGCCTGTAGCATTGAGTGCTTCAACCTTTTTGTAAAGACTTGCTTCAACATAAGGTCCTTTTTTAGTACTTCTACTCATTTTAATCTTCTCCTTTCTTCTTATTTACCGTTACGACGGCGAACGATCATCTTGTTAGATGCCTTCTTCTTATTACGTGTCTTATAACCAAGAGCAGGCTTGCCCCAAGGTGTGCAAGGACCAGGACGGCCGATAGGTGATTTACCCTCACCACCACCGTGCGGGTGGTCATTCGGGTTCATAACAGAACCGCGGACTGTAGGTCTCCAGCCCATATTGCGCTTACGGCCTGCCTTACCGATTTTAACGTTTGCATGGTCTGCGTTGCCTACAACACCGACTGTTGCCATACAATCTCTCGGTACGTTTCTGAGCTCGCCTGATGGAAGTCTGAGAAGTGCATATGCACCCTCAAGTGCCATAAGCTGAGCACTGTTACCTGCTGAACGAGCAAGCTGAGCACCTTTGCCCGGATAAAGCTCAACGTTGTGTACGATTGTACCAACAGGCATATCCTTAAGTGCAAGTGCGTTACCTGCGATGATGTCTGCGTTAGGACCTGACATAACTGTGTCGCCTACTTTAAGTCCCTCAGGAGCTGTGATGTAGCTCTTTACGCCATCTTCATACTGAATAAGAGCGATGTGTGCGCTTCTGTTTGGATCATACTCGATTGTCTGAACAGTTGCAGGAACATCAAACTTATTTCTCTTGAAGTCGATAATACGATACTTTCTTCTGTTTCCGCCACCACGATGACGAACTGTAATTCTTCCGTAAGAGTTACGACCTGACTTTTTGCTGAGTGGCTCAAGCAAAGATCTCTCAGGAGCAACCTTTGAAAGTGAAGAATAATCAGTTACTGACATATTTCTTCTTGAAGGAGTGGTTGGCTTGTAATTTTTAATTGCCATTATTTTTTCTCCTTTCCAGATAACTTTGCGAAAGGATGGCACCTTTCATACCTCATCATCTGAAATCATTTTGTTGCTATACTATATTATATAGGGATGTGATTACATCATATCGTTGAAGAATTCAATTTCCTTTGAATCTTCTGTGAGGGTAACGATTGCCTTCTTCCAAGATGGAGTGTAGCCAACGTTCATACCCTGACGACGCTTCTGACCGCGAACGTTGATTGTGTTTACCTTAGCAACCTTTGTGCCTGGGAAAACTTCCTCAATAGCCTTTGCGATCTCAATCTTATTAGCATCCTTTGCAACCTTGAAGGTATACTTTTTCATCATAATGCCCATCATTGATTCCTCAGTGATTATCGGCTTAAGGATGATATCCTGTGCAGTTTTCATTATGCATATACCTCCTCAATCTTCTTAGCTGCTTCCTTGAGAACTACGAAAGAGTCACAGTTGAGAATATCGTAAACACAAAGTGTATTTACTGTAACTACCTTTACGCCCTCAATGTTACGAGCACTCTTGTAAATCTTCTCATCACTCTCAGGAGTAACGATAAGAGTTTTCTTTGCTGCCTTAAGCTTTGTAAGCATCTCAACCATAGCCTTTGTCTTGATTGTCTCAAGCTCAACCTTGTTGATTACCATCATTTCATCAGCAGCAACCTTGGTTGAAAGTGCAGACTTCATAGCAAGTCTCTTAACCTTCTTGTTAAGGTTTACCTTATACTTTCTCGGCTTAGGACCGAGAGCAATACCGCCGTGTGTCCACTG
>JAFLSA010000193.1 GCA_022511185.1 Eubacterium sp. | reverse complement strand
GTTATATCCATAGGACGTGTGATAGCCGTTCCGACAACTGCGGCGTGGACGCCGATATCAATCGCTTTCTTAAGCTCATCAGGTGCCCAGATACCACCCTCAGCAATAACAGGTTTGCTAAGCTCAGTGACATATCTTTCCATCAGCTTAAAATCAGGGAGAGGTGTCCCCTTCGTATACGGAGTGTACCCTGCCATAGTTGTACCGATAAGATCAAAGCCAAGCTCCTCAGCCTTTTTGCCCTCATCAAAACAGCTTGTGTCAGCCATAAAAAGCTGATCGGGATACTTATTTCTTACCTCAGTAAAGAAATCTTCAAGAGCAACACCGTTTGGGTGAAGTCTGCTTGTTGCATCAATTGCAATAATCTCACAGCCGATTTCAACAAGAGCGTCAACCTCCTTCATAGTAGGAGTAATATAAACCTCACTGTCATCGTAAACCTGCTTGATAATTCCTATAACAGGTAAGTCTACCTTTTCCTTGATAGCCTTGATGTCAACGACGGTATTCGCCCTTATTCCGACAGCACCGCCGAGATATGCCGCCCATGCCATTTTTGACATAATATAGCTATCGTATAACGGCTCCGTTTCAAGTGCCTGGCAGGAAACGATAAGTCCGCCTTTTATTTTTTCAAGAATTTCATTGTTCGTCATTTCAATCACCTTTATGATTATATCATTTTATCTACTGATTGTCTATTGAATATTAAAATGCCGTGTGATAAAATCCAATTATCAGGAGGTATTACAATGATTAATTTAGATAAATTTCGTGGGATTTTCTGCGCACTCAATGCGATATATGATGAAAACGATAATATTGACGAGGGCAAAATAAAGGAGCTTGTTAAGATTTATAAATCACTTGGCGTTAAGGGTGTTTATGCCTGTGGCTCGACAGGTGAAGGCTTTCTGCTTTCAACAGAAGAAAGAAAACAAGTTGCCGAGGCTGTAAAGTCCGCCGCTGGTGATGATTTTACGGTAATCGTTCATGTCGGATGTGCATCAACTAAGGAGAGCATCGAGCTTGCAAAGCACGCTGAAAGTATTGGTGCAGATGCTATAAGCGCAGTGCCCTGCGTTTATTATCATCTCCCTGCCGAGAGCGTAAAGCTCCATTGGGAATCGATTGTTGATGCAACAAACGTACCGTTCATAATTTATAACATACCTCAGCTTACGGCTTTTGACCTTTCGCCTGCTATGCTCGGCGAGCTTGCAAAAAATAAAAAAATAATCGGTGTTAAAAATTCTGCCGAGCCAGTTTACCTTATGGAAAGATATCGTCAGGCAGCAGGCGATGATTTTGTAATTTTCAACGGCTCTGACGAGCAATTTTTGGGTGGCAGGCTTATGGGTGCTGATTCGGGAATCGGCGGAACATACGGATGTATGCCTGAGCTTTTTGTGGCACTTGACAGGCTTATCAATGAAAATAAAATAGATGAAGCGAAGGCACTGCAATTTAAAATCAACGAATGTATTTTTGATTTACTTTCCTGCAAATCACTTTACGGCGCAGCAAAGCAGGTAATCTCACTGAGATATAACATCGACTGCGGACAGCCGAGAAAGCCGTTTCTTCCTGTATCAGTAGAAGAAGCAAAACCGATAGCAGACAAAATCAACAAATACGTAGCTGAGCTTGAATAAAAAATTAGAGAGGCACTTAAAAATGTCTCTCTTTTTATTTGCTGTCAAACTGGAATTTAGCTATCTATTTCAAAACCATATCTACTGATAAAATATAGATATATAAGACTAATTAT
>JAFLSA010000192.1 GCA_022511185.1 Eubacterium sp. | reverse complement strand
ACCCTCGCCCATTTTTTGTCTTGCCATACGCCAGTATGCCTGCACCAAAGAAATGGACGATTGCACGCAAACTAATGCGTTTTAGGTGCAAAGCAGTTTAAAATGAGCTAATTTTGGTTTAGATTACGGAAAAACACGGGATACTTTATGTATTCCAACTATTCTTAACATAGAGAGATAAGCAAATTAGCCATTTTAAACCGTGTTCGGATTTGATTTGCCTTGCCTTGCCTAAAAAGGAGGTGCTTTTGTGAAATTAAGGAATAAAAATATCTGGTCTGTTCTTATGATTGTGCTTATCATTTTGTTTGATCAGATAACAAAGTATTTTGCAAAATCGACACTTTATCCCGACAAGGCTAAGGATTTTATTAAAGGCTTTGTGGAATTTCGCTATGCCGAAAATACAGGCGTCGCCTTTTCAATGTTTAGCGGCGGCAGATGGTTTTTTATTGTTTTAACAGCAGTTGTGGCCTTAGGTGTTTTGCTCTATATGTTCACTAAGGGGCAAAAGAATCTTTGGCTTTACTGGACTCTCGGCGTGATTTTTTCAGGCGCTGTGGGCAATCTGATTGACAGAGCTTTTCTCGGCTATGTTATTGATTTTATCAATCCTACATTTGTGAATTTCGCCGTATTCAATATTGCCGACTGTGCAGTAACTCTCGGCACAATCAGCCTTATTGCTTATCTTGTTTTTGATGTGTTTAAAAAGGAGAAAAAAGATGAGTGATACGATAATTTTATCGGTTGATGAAGAAAGCGTCGGCATAAGAATTGATAAATTCCTGAGTGAGAGCATTGACGATTTTACACGAAGCGGTATTTCAAAGCTGATTGCTGACGGCAACGTGACCGTCAACTCAGCAGTAATTTCAAAAAATTATAAGTGCAAATTAAATGATGATATAACCGTTCTTGTTCCTGATGCGGTAGAGCTTGACGTTCAGGCTGAGAATATACCTCTTGACATAGTTTATGAGGATAGCGATCTGCTCGTTGTCAATAAGCCTAAAGGAATGGTTGTTCATCCTGCGGCAGGGAATTATAGCGGTACACTCGTGAACGCACTTTTGTATCACTGCAAGGACAGTCTCAGTGGTATCAATGGTGTTATCCGACCCGGAATTGTCCATAGGATTGACAAGGACACGTCAGGACTGCTAATTGTTGCAAAAAACGATACGGCACATCTCAGCCTTGCACAGCAGATAAAGGAACATTCCTTTCACCGTGCATATCAGGCGGTGTGCTATGGGAATATAAAAGAGGATACAGGTACGGTCAATCAGCCTATCGGACGTCATCCGAAGGATAGGAAAAAGATGGCTGTTACAGATAAAAATTCAAAGAATGCGACAACTCACTTTGAGGTGCTTGAAAGATTTGGTGATTTTACTCATATCCGCTGTATTCTTGAAACGGGCAGAACTCACCAGATAAGAGTTCATATGTCATATATCGGTCATCCGCTTGCAGGGGATAGCGTTTACGGACCGAGCAAGGTTATAAAGAGCCTTAACGGTCAGTGTCTTCACGCAGGGGAGATCGGCTTTGTTCACCCAAGAACAAAAGAATATATGGAATTCAAATCAGATTTACCTGATTATTTTACACAGTTTTTAAAGAAGATAGGCAAAGCAAACCAAATCCAAACCGCCTAAAAGGCTGATATTTAAGCGACCTTTGGCGTTTTCGATTTTGCTTTGCGCCAGCAAAGCTGCAACCTCAAGCCACCAAATCTCATCTTAACTATCAGCCTTTTAGGTGCTGCGCAGTTTA
>JAFLSA010000191.1 GCA_022511185.1 Eubacterium sp. | reverse complement strand
TGAAACGCTTTCAATCAATGCACCGACATATGACCTTCAAATCGGTGATACTGTTAAGCTCAACTATTCTGTCGAGCCGTCAAACGCTCCTGCCGTGGTCGGTTATTTCTGCGATGAAGAGGGCATTATCGAAATCGGCACAGACGGTGATATAAAGGCAATAGGCTCAGGCACAGCCACCGTTGTTGTGTGCGCAAACAATGAGCTTTATAAGCAATGTGACTTTACCGTTACAGAAGCTGTGGGCGAGGTTACATCCCTTAAAACAAAGGAAAGGAACGTCGTCGGCACAACTAAAGCTCAGGTCGTTACAACGCAAAAAAGTGTTCAGAGCGTTTTAAAAAATATGGGTGTTAACGTAGATTCATTAACCCAAAACAAACAGCTCTATGTAATACCGCTTGCAATCATATCAGTTACATTTATTATTTCATTATTTTTAGCAATCGTAAAAAAAGTTAAAAGGCGATAATTAAAAATTGAGGGATAAATATGGATTTGAAAAATAAAGAAATAATAGGAATCGTAAAAAGATGGTTGCTTGCCATTATTGATATAGCTCTGTTTGCAGCATCAAATATTACGATTTGTTATATAATTAACGGCGGAAATTTTGAAAGCTTTCCCTATGACGGCGTTTTATTCAACGCTTATCATTTACTCGGCTTAAGCGCTGTTATTGTATTCATTAACTACTGCTTCAGGCTTTACAAAGGTGTCTGGACATTTGCCGGCACAAGGGAAATAGTCAATTGCGCCAGTGCATCATTTTTTGATTCTATTGCACTTTATCTTGTGGACAAGCTGATATTCAGTATGGCTCTCGGCAAACCAATCCTTCCGCTGTATGCATATGTGGTCAATTTTATTTTTGTTCTTGTCTGCACGTCTTTACCGAGAATCGGTTACCGTGTTTTAAGAAATGAGTTTATGAATTCCCCTATAGCTCTCAGCAAGAACAATAACGCTAAAAGGGTTATGATTGTCGGTGCTGGCTATATGGGCAACACAATGATTGACGAGCTTAAAAGCAATCAGCACGATAAGTATATCCCTGTTGTCGCCGTTGACGATAACCCTGCAAAAAAGGGTAAAAGACTTCAGGGCATTAAAATTGCAGGCAACTGCGCTCAGATACCTCAGATAGTTCAGGCATTTGATATTGACGAAATAATTATCTGTTTGCCGTCTGCACCAAAGAAAAGGCAGAATGAAATTGCAAAAATTGCAATTTCAACAGGCAAGGCTGTTAAAACCACCCCGTCAATGCAGGAAATTTTACAGGATAACACAAAGATGAGGCAAATCCGTAACGTTGAAATTACCGACCTGCTTTCACGTGACGAGGTTAAGCTTGATATCAGAGCTTGCCGATACCTTATTGACAAGACTATTCTTGTTACCGGAGGAGGCGGTTCAATCGGCTCAGAGCTTTGTAATCAATGCGCAAGATACAATCCGAAAACTATCGTTATTTTTGATATATATGAAAACTGTGCCTTTGAGCTTGCAAACGAGCTTAATGAAAAATACGGCGACAGCATAAATATTCAAGTCAGAATCGGCTCTGTGCGTGATATTCAAAGACTTGAAGAGGTATTTGAGGAATTTAATCCCGACGTTGTTTTCCATGCTGCTGCTCACAAGCACGTTCCGCTTATGGAGGATTCTCCATGCGAGGCTGTAAAGAATAACGTATTCGGTACATATAATGTTGCCGTTACGGCAGACAAATTCAAGGTGCCGAAAATGGTTATCCTTTCAACAGACAAGGCCGTTAATCCGACAAACGTTATGGGCGCAACGAAGAGAATTACTGAACTGATTGTTC
>JAFLSA010000190.1 GCA_022511185.1 Eubacterium sp. | reverse complement strand
ATGCTGTGTTCCTACAACAAACCAAAATTCATAATCCTTGATAGCCATAATAAACTCCTTTTTTATATGTTTTCAACTGCTGCCTTTTCAACAGCAATTGCTTTTTTATACAGTTTCATATAATCTGCAAAGCCCTGAACATCAGCTTTATCAGGCTCGATTACCGAGCTTTTATACTTGCTGAATACCTTATTGTCAAGATAATCCTCAAGCGGCATATCTGTCTTGTCAAGAGCGTATTTAGCAAGAATTGCAATGCCCCAGGCACCACCTTCACCTGCGGTTTCCATAACGGCAACAGGTGTGTTCATAGCTCCCGCCATAAGCCTTTGACCTACAATTTCTGTTTTAAACAGTCCGCCGTGACCCATTAATGAGTCAATCTCAACCTTCTCATTCTCAAGTATTTCCATACCGATTTTAAGCGTAGCCATTGTTGAATAAACCTGAGTGCGCATAAAGTTTGAAAGATTGAAATTACAGCTTTCACTCCTTGCAAAGAGTGGTCTGCCACTGTCAAGACCTGTCACTGGCTCACCTGAAAAGTAATTGAAAGAAACGAGTCCGCCACAGTCCTTGTCGCCGTCAAGTGCAGTGTTATAAAGCATATCGTAAATCTGAGGTTTTGTTAAATCGCTGCCCGCAAGCTTTGAAAACTGAATGAAGAGAGATACCCAATAATCAAGGTCAGTACAGCAGTTATTACAGTGTACCATTGCAACAGGCTTACCTGTCGGGGTGGTAACCATATCAATTTCTTCATAAACCTTTGAAAGCATCTTGTCAAGTACGATCATAGAAAATATTGATGTACCAGCTGAAACGTTACCTGTCCTAACTCTTACGCTGTTTGTCGCCGTCATACCGGTTCCTGCATCACCCTCAGGCGGACACATAAGCGCGCCTGCTTCAAGAGTGCCTGTAGGGTCTATGAGAAGTGCACCTTCTTTTGTAAGAGTTCCTGCACTCTCGCCGGCAAGGAGAACCTTAGGAAGTATATCTTTGATATCCCAAGAGTATTTTGAAACATCGGGTAAAGAAGAAAACTTTGAAAGCATATCTTCATCGTATTCATTCGTTGCGCTGTCAATCGGGAACATACCCGATGCTTCACCGATTCCAAGCACCTTTTCACCCGACAACTTCCAATGAACATATCCTGCAAGGGTAGTTAAAAACGAAATATTATTGACGTGTTCTTCACCGTTTAAAATCGCCTGATAGAGATGGGCGATGCTCCAGCGCTGAGGAATATTGAAATTAAAAAGCTCTGTGAGTTTGCTTGCTGAATCCTGAGTGATTGTGTTTCTCCACGTTCTGAACTCTGCAAGCTGGTTGCCGTCCTTGTCAAATGGAAGATAACCGTGCATCATAGCAGAAAAGCCGATTGATGAAAGCTTCTTGATTTTAACACCGAACTTTTCAAAAACATTATCATTAAGCTTAGCATAGGCATCTTGTAAACCTGACCAAACGTCATCAAGAGAATAAGTCCAGATACCGTTTTCAAGTTTGTTTTCCCAATCGTGACTTCCGGTTGCAATAGGATTGAAATCTTCATCAATCAAAACTGCTTTAATTCTTGTTGAGCCAAACTCGATACCAAGCGACTCACTGCCACTGATAATATAATCACTCATAAAATTACCTCGCAAGAATATACTTTCACATATTTATATTATTTTATATTAAATATAATAATTTTTCAATACTTTATTTAATAAATAATTAAATATTTAAATAAGTTAATCAATAAAAAATAAAAAGACCTGCATTACGCAGGTCTTTGATGGAGGCACCACCCAGATTTGAACTGGGGCGTAAAGCTTTTGCAGAGCTCTGCCTTACCACTTGGCTATGGTGCCG